>NZ_NPJL01000039.1:0-169861 GCF_002251325.1 Prevotella sp. P4-67 | reverse complement strand
ATAATTCTAATCATTAGTGTCCCGATTTTATCGGGACACTAATGATATTATATGGTAAATATTATTATATTTATAGTAGGGTGGCTGGCAACTATTGGTATCAACGCTCTAATAATTTTGAAGTTATTGTTCTAACCTATGAAAGTTATTTTTCTCGACTTCGATGGTGTCATGGACACTGCGTACTATGATAATTACCTGAACTACATGGGGCTTCCTGAAAAGGATAAGTATGGAGTTGTCTTTGATCCTGACTGTATCGCAAATCTAAGAAGAATTATTGATGAAACTGGCGCTGACATTGTTGTAAGCTCGACATGGAAGGACTTCATGACTTATAAGGAGATACTTGAAATGTGGGAATACAGAAAACTCCCAGGATTTGTTACTGACACTACTCCTACCTGTAGTCGTAAACGCGGGGATGAAATTGATAGTTGGTTAGAAGAATGTAACACAGAATGCGAGTACGTTATAATTGACGATATGGACGAAACTCAGTTCAATGAGCACCAGTACGATAGATTATTCGTCGTAAACCCATACGATGGCTTAAATGAACAGACCGCAGAAAAGGTCATTCAATTATTTCGAGAATAATGAAATACTTTCGTTCTACCATATTCATTCTTATTTCTTTGTGTTTGGTGGTGTTCTGAGAATAGGTATACCCCGACCATTAGTCGGCCATCTCTATGGCGTACACATTTATGCTTGTGGAGTGAGTGCGTATATACAGAATAAATCATTACCAGAAACGTATTAACCGTTATCACCACGTATCTGCTTCGGGTAGTATCGTGGCGATAACGGTTAATGCGTATTATATATTATAATAAGGTGTATGGGGATGTCAATAGACCCGCTCGCCAAAGATGGCGGTACCTACGCGCACCATGTTGGAGCCGTGGTGGATGGCGATGGGGTAGTCGTCGCTCATGCCCCACGAGCGGTAGCGGAACGAGGGCTGGTCGGCAAAGTATTTGCCCCGGACCTCGTCGAAGAAGCTGTGGGCGGTGTCCATCTCGCGGGCTATCTGGTCGTGGTCATCGGTGTGGGATGCCATCATCATGAGTCCGCATATCTCCACATGCTCCATCTGCTGCCATTCGCCGTCGGCGAGCAGACTGCGGCAGTCGTCGGGGGTAAGTCCGTACTTGGTGGCTTCCTCTGCGATGTGCAGTTCCAGCAATACGCGGATGCGGCGACCGCATCGGGCTCCCTGTTTCTCTATCTCGCGGAGCAGCCTGATAGAATCTACCGACTCTATCATGCTGATATAGGGAGCTATATACTTCACCTTGTTGGTCTGTAGGTGTCCGATAAAGTGCCAATGGATGTCTTTGGGCAGCGAGGCGGCCTTACGGGCAAGTTCCTGCTCATGGCTTTCGCCAAATATGCGCTGCCCCACATTGTAGGCAGCGGTGATATACTCGTCGGGGTGGAACTTGCTGACAGCCGTCAGCTCCACTCCTTCGGGCAACTGGGCCTTGATGGCCAGCAGGTTTTTTGCCACGTCCACCATTATTTCTCCTCCTCGTATTCGGGCTTGTCGTCGCGTTCCTGTTTCTTGGGAGCGTTGTGTTCGTAGACATCCATGATGCGTGTCTCGCTGATGTTGGCGATAACATAGTCTATCATGGTTCCGCCCATCACTGTGTCGATGTTCTTGATGGCGCCGTTCATGTTGGCAGCCTGTACCAGATAGTTTACGTTGCTACGCTTCTCCTTGCCGCTCTTTTCGTCGAGGGTGATAAACTGCAGCTTGGCCTTGTACCAGCGGTCGTCATTGCCGTTCTCGCTGAAGAATATCTCGCCATAGGCAGCAGGGTTGATGTTCTTGATTTCGAGTTCGCCGCTTACGTATGCCGACATCTCGCTCGCGATGGACTTCTCGGCGTCGCCGAAGCTGACTGCGTCGACCACATAGAGTTCACTTATTTTTTTCTGCATTCCGTCCTCCATAGTCTTCTCATAGCGGACGGTGGTTTCATACCAGTTGGCTGTTCTACTTCTCATATTCTTTATTTCTGTTGTTGTCATGCAAAGGTAGTTACTTTTTTTCTATACGCAGCCAGTTGCGGGTAAAAAAATGTGAACTCCCCTCAGCCTGTCGACGCCTGTCTTCGGCCGAAAGGAATATGCGAAGCCAGCGGCGGTGCCCCGATTCGCCCCGCCTATAACCTATTATAATATAGCCGCCCTCGGTAGCGGAAGCCCAGTGCCGAGGGTCATGTTGCCGATAATGCCGATAAAGATGGTTTCAGGATCTGAATTGATGGATGCAGGGTCTGATATCCCGATTTCAGCCTTCTAATCGATTGTTTCGCGCTTCGGAATGATGTTGCCGACGCTTGCGGCGGTCGCCATCCTTACGGTTGCCTATGCCAGCTGCTGCTCGGCTGGAGCAGGGCTGTCCTCCCTGGTCCTGAGACTTGTCGCCAATCAGTTTTGTGGGCTTGGCGCACAAGTTTTTGCGGTAAGTGTAAGGTTATTAACAAAAAATGGTTACCTTATGCACCCATAAGAGCAATTTGTATTATGCCAGAAATTTCCATTTGTGGACTCGAAATGCCCGAATCTCCAATCCGTAAATTGGCACAGTTGGCTGCTGCAGCCAAGGCCCTTGGCACCAAAGTTTATCACCTCAATATCGGTCAGCCCGACCTGCCCACCCCTCAGTGTGGACTTAGATGTGCCATCGCAAAAAAAAATTGAAAAAATATTGCATTGGTAAAAAATATTTGTAACTTTATGGCCACCAAGCATAATACCACAGTATGAAGGCATTAATATCTCTGAAAAGCGTATTTGTGTTAGCCATCGTCCTGTTGGCTACCAGTTGCCATGAAAGTGAAGGGACGCGGAGGCATGCAGACTTGCAGACTATGCCCTCTGCCCAGATACTCGCTCGGGTGATGGCTTATGTGCAAGCCCACGAGCAGCAGATAGATTTTTTCACCGAGCGCAATTTTTCGGGCAAGGACATGAATGTTCGGCATACTATGTATCATATCAATATATAACTATAAAATATTGTCCATGATTATGAAAAGAATTATTCTGTTAACTGTTGTTTCCTTTGCCGCAATTATAGCGAGGGCGCAGAGTTTTCATTATTACCCCTTAAAGGAGGTGGGAGACACGATAGAGTATCTGAAACTCAATTTTGACAAGCAGGCAGATTATTTCGTGGGGCGCACCTTCGATGAGTTCTGGCAGATAATAAGGCGCGATATCACACCAAAACTTCTTAATATTAAAGATACATCTCCTTTCGTGGATCCCCATGGTGTGCGCTATGTGTGTGGTGCGTATGTGGCGTGTATGGATCTTAGTGGTGTGTCGCCCGATACGGTTAGGACACCAGCTGCTCATATCAGAATGTATTTTAAGCCGCCATTTAAGGTCAATGCAGATAGGCTGTTTTATAAACTCCCAGAAAATATGACTGTTGATGGTCGGGCCAAATATTTGGCTGATTTTGTTATAGACGATATATGGGTGTTTGTCGTTGATCGCAGGCGCAGTCGATAAGATAGTTGTCTGGTACAGGCTGTCTATGTGCTGGTAAAGTTTAAGCCTCCTTATATAGTCTGTCTATACAAACTTTTTCTCGCCGCTGCCATACGATGTCACCGTTGACACTTGCATAAAGTTGCTATGCAATTATGTAATAGAAGAAATTTGGGTATCTACAATAGACCGAAGGAGAGGATGGTAGTTATATACGCATCTTAGAGTCCAATAAACCATATATGATAAAAAACACTATGCGACGTATAATTCTTTGGATGTACCTGTTGCTTGCCACCACGTCTCTGCTGGTTAGCAGTTGCTATGAAAGTGAAGGGGCGATTGGACAATCGGACTTGCAGACTATGCCCTCAGCCCAGATACTTGCTCGGGTGATGGCTTATGTGCAAGCTCACGAGCAGCAGATGGATTTTCTCACCGAGCGCAATTTTTCGAGCAAGGATATGAAAGTTCGGCAGGCTATGTATCGGCAGACGAAAGACACGACATGGTTGCTTATACCCATCGTGCGCACTTTGCGCGACTCTATGGTCACAGCCGATAGCCTCTATTTCGCTCCCCGTCGGCTCTTTGCCCTCTCCTTGATAACCCGAGGCAGTGCTCGGCCACGGCTGTGGTTTGTGGAGCAAGAACCCACCAGAGAATTTCATAAAGCCAACCGCACCGCCTTCCTTTATCGCCACTTCACGGGGCGGCAGGACACTTACACCGAAGCAGGGCAACTGGTGCATGCCATCAAGATATACAACGGATGGTATGACACACAGTTAACCATAAAGCCCGCGGATAGCAACGATAGTACCTATGCTAAGAACTACGATGGGCAGGTGGCTGCCCCTTGGAGAAGAAGATGAGTGTGGCCGTTTGGTGGTGGATAATGGCTGCGTCTGTAAGTTTTTTGTGACAGGATGTAAGGCTATTACAAAAAAATAAGTAACTTTGCATCCGTATTAGCAATTAGAGTTATGCCAGAAATTTCTATTCGCGGACTTGAAATGCCCGAATCGCCAATCCGTAAGTTGGCACCGTTGGCAGCTGCAGCCAAGGCCCGTGGCACCAAAGTTTATCACCTCAATATCGGTCAGCCCGACCTGCCCACCCCTCAGTGTGGACTTGATGCCCTCAAGAATGTTCACTGTCAGGTGCTCGAGTATTCTCCTTCGCAGGGTTATCTCAGCTATCGACAGAAACTTACAGAGTATTATCACAAGTATGACATCGAGGTTACTGCCGACGATATCATCATTACCTCCGGTGGTTCTGAGGCCGTGCTCTTTGCCTTTATGAGTACCCTCAATCCCGGCGACGAGATTATCATCCCCGAGCCCGCCTATGCCAACTATATGGCCTTTGCCGTGTCGGCGGGTGCCACTATCCGCACCATCGCCACCACCATAGAGGAAGGATTTGCACTGCCCCGTGTCGAGCGGTTCGAGGAACTCATCAACGAGCGCACCCGCGCCATACTCATCTGCAATCCCAACAACCCTACAGGCTATCTCTATACCCGTAGAGAGATGCACCAGATACGCGACCTGGTCAAGAAGTATGACCTCTACCTCTTCTCCGACGAGGTCTATCGTGAGTACATCTACACCGGTTCGCCCTACATCAGCGCCATGCACCTCGAGGGTATCGAGCAGAACACTATCCTCATCGACTCGGTGTCCAAGCGCTACAGCGAATGCGGAATACGCATCGGAGCCCTGGTCACCAAGAACGCCGAGGTGCGTCGCGCGGTGATGAAGTTCTGTCAGGCCCGCCTCTCTCCACCCCTTATCGGACAGATTGTGGCCGAGGCGTCGCTCGATGCTCCCGAGGAGTATTACCGCGATGTCTACGACGAGTATGTGGAGCGCCGCAAGTGTCTCATCGACGGCCTCAACCGCATCCCCGGCGTCTATTCGCCCATCCCTATGGGTGCCTTCTACACTGTGGCCAAGCTCCCTGTCGACGACAGCGAGAAGTTCTGCCGCTGGTGCCTCGAAGAGTTCAGCTACGAGGGTGAGACCGTGATGATGGCTCCTGCCCAGGGCTTCTATACCACCCCCGGTGCCGGCCGCAACCAGGTGCGTATCGCCTACGTGCTGAAGAAGGACGACCTGGAGCGTGCCCTCGTGGTGCTGCGCAAGGCCCTTGAACTCTATCCCGGTCGCGACGACAGCGACGAATAACCCCACGCGCCACACTTACGCCCATGAATTTCCCACTCTACATAGCCCGCAAGATATACAGCTATACCGGCGACAGGCAGAAGGTCTCCAAGCCCGCCGTGCGTATAGCCATAGCCGGCGTGGCCATTGGTCTGGCGGTCATGATTATCTCCGTGAGTGTAGTCTTCGGCTTCAAGCATACCATCCAGGACAAGGTCATCGGCTTCGGCTCCCACATCCAAGTGGCCGACTTCATGACGCTGCAGAACCAGGAACAGTATCCCATCCAGATGAACGACTCCATGGTGCGCGTCATCCGCGACATCCCCGGAGTGGCCCACGTGCAGCGCTATGCCATGAAGCAGGGCATACTCAAGACCGACAAGGACTTCCTGGGCGTCATGTTCAAGGGCGTAGGTCCCGACTACGATACCACCTTCCTCCACAAGAACCTCGTGGAAGGCACCATCCCCCGCTTCTCCGACCAGAAGAGCAGCAACCATATCCTCGTCTCGCGCAAGATGGCCGATATGCTTCAGGTCAAGTGTGGCGACAAGATTTTTGCCTATTTCATCGACCAGCAAGGGGTGCGCGCCCGCCGGTTTACCATCCAGGGCATCTATCAGACCAATCTTACCCAATACGACCGCACCACCTGCTTCATAGACCTTTATACCGCCGTGAAGCTCAACGGCTGGGAGTCCGACCAGGCATCGGGTGCCGAGGTCACCGTCGCCGATTTCAGTCGCATCGATGATACCGAGTCGCTCTTCATCGACCGCATCAACCGCTCCATGGATAGCTATGGAGCTACCTATTCCTCCAAGACCATCCAGGAGATTAATCCGCAGATTTTCCAGTGGCTCAATCTGCTCGACCTCAATGTCTGGATTATCCTCGCGCTGATGCTGGCGGTGGCAGGAGTCACCATGGTGTCGGGCCTCCTTATTATAATATTGGAGCGCACCACCATGATAGGCGTGCTCAAAGCCCTCGGTGCGCGCAACAAGACCATCCGCCACATGTTCCTTTGGTTTGCCGTGTTCATCATCGGTCGCGGACTGCTGTTGGGCGACGCCATCGCCCTGGGGCTGCTTCTGCTGCAGCGCTATACCGGCGTGGTCAAGCTCGACCCCACGACCTATTATGTCGAGACGGCTCCCGTCGAAATCAATGTTCCCATCATCATCGCCCTCAATGTGGTAACCCTCGTGGTGAGCGTCTTCGTGCTCATCGCCCCCAGCTACTTTGTCTCCCACATCCATCCCGCCAAGAGCATGCGTTACGAGTAGCGTGCCCGAAATAGCCACCAATCCACCCGTAATAAGGTAGAGAAAAGTACAAATTATCGTGATTTGTGTAAAATACTGCACAATATGTTTTGCAGTGTGCAAATAAGATAGTATCTTTGCACATAAATTACTCTTATGTGCAATGGATTTGACACCGAGCTTTATTGAATATATTGAAAAGGCTGTCGTGGAGAACTGGGATAGAGACGCCCTCACAGACTATAAAGGAACCACTTTACAGTACCACGATGTAGCCCGCAAAATCGAAAAACTGCACATTCTCTTTGCCAATAGCGGTATAGAGAAGGGCGACAAAATAGCCCTGTGTGGTCGCAACAGTTCCAATTGGGCTGTGGCGTTTTTGGCTACACTTGCCTATGGCGCTGTAGCCGTTCCTATACAGAATGAATTTACTCCCGACCAGATTTACAACATCGTCAATCATAGCGAAGCCAGACTGCTCTTTGTGGGCGACGTGGTGGCTACGCAGATAGACGCTTCGCAGATGCCCGCATTGGAAGGCGTGTTCTATCTGCCCGACTTCTCGCTCACGCTCTCGCGTTCCGAGCAGCTCACCTATGCACGTGAGCATCTCAACGAGATGTTTGGCAGCAAGTTCCCCAAGTTCTTCCGTCGCGAGCATGTGGCCTATCACCACGGCGATGCCGAAGACGTGGCGCTCATCAACTATACCAGCGGTACCACCGGCTTCTCCAAGGGCGTGGTGCTGCCTTATCGTGCGCTGTGGAGCAACTTCGACTTTCTCAATGGTATGATGGGCAAGCATATCCCCCGTGGCAGCAACTGCGTGTGCATCCTGCCCATGGCCCATATGTATGGACTCATGGACGATGTGCTCTTCCAGTTCTGTTTGGGCAGCCATATCTTCTTCCTTACCCGCATGCCCACTCCCACGCTCGTGGCCGAGGCTTTGGCCGAGATACGTCCGCGCCTCATCTGCTCGGTTCCCCTTGTGGTCGAGAAGATTGTGCGCAAGAAGATCTTCCCCGAATTCCAGACCAGCATGGTGCGCCTGCTCATGAATATGCCCCTCCTGCGCGACAAGGTCAAGGAGCGTATCTGCGAGCGTGTGCGCGAGGTGTTCGGCGGCAACCTCTACCAGGTTATGGTTGGTGGCGCCAGTCTTAGCCGTGAGGTCGAAGAGTTTTTTGTCAGCATCGGGTTCCCCATCACTGTGGGCTATGGCACCACCGAGACCGCCCCGATGATTACCATGAGCAACTGGGACGACTTCGTGCCCGGCTCTTGCGGCACCCCTGCCACCCACATGGAGGTGCGCATCGCCAGCGAAGACCCCGAGCATGTGCCCGGAGAAATCATTACCCGCGGCTTGAACGTGATGCTCGGCTATTATAAGAACGAGGAAGCCACCCGCGCTGTCATCGACGCCGACGGATGGTTCCATACCGGCGACCTCGCCACCATGAGTGCCGACGGCCATGTCTTCATCCGCGGCCGCATCAAGAACATGCTGCTCGGAGCCAACGGCCAGAATGTCTATCCCGAAGAGATAGAAGACAAGCTCAACTCTATGGCCCTCGTCGGCGAGAGCCTTGTGGTGCAGCGTGGCGACCAGCTCGTGGCTTTGGTCCACCCCGATGTCGAGGAGGTCAAGAGCATGGGCTTCGACGATGCCGACCTGCGCGGCGTCATGGAGCAGAACCGCATCGAGCTCAACAGCAAGCTGCCCCATTTCTGCAAGATTGCTGCCATACAGCTCCATGCTACCGAGTTTGAGAAGACACCCAAGAAGAGTATCAAGAGATATAAATACCAACAATCTATATAACCAATTAATAAGAAGCATTATGATGGAAATTCCAAGCTTCAATGCTCTCATTGAGAAGAGCATCATCGACCATTGGGACAGTGATGCACTGACCGATTACAAGGGAATAACGCTGCAGTATCATGACGTGGCGCGCAAGATAGAGAAACTGCACATCCTATTTGAGAATAGCGGTGTGCAGAAGGGTGACAAGATAGCCCTCTGTGGCCGCAACAGTTCGGCCTGGGCCTGTGCCTTCCTGGCCACGCTCACCTATGGTGCTGTAGCCGTACCCATCCTGCACGAGTTTACCCCAGACCAGATATACAACATTGTCAATCACAGCGATGCCAAGCTGCTCTTCGTGGGCGATGTCGTCGCCACCCAGATAGATGGCACCAAGATGCCCGCTCTTGAGGGCATTGTCTATCTCCCCGACTATTCGCTGGTGCTCTCGCGTACCGACAAGTTGACCTATGCACGTGAGCATCTCAACGAGATGTTCGGTCACAAGTATCCCAAGTACTTCCGCAAGGAACATGTGTCTTATTACAAGGAGCAGAGTCCTGAAGAACTGGCGCTTATCAACTACACCAGTGGCACTACAGGCTTCTCCAAGGGAGTGATGCTGCCTTACCGTTCGCTTTGGAGCAATGCCGACTTTGCCCGTACGGTAATCGGCAAGCACATTGCAGTGGGCGACAAGGTGATAAGCATCCTGCCCATGGCCCATATGTATGGTATGGCCTTTGAGTTCCTCTTCGAGTTCCTCTCTGGCTGCCATGTCTATTATCTCACCCGTATTCCCAGCCCCGCCATCATCGCCCAGGCCTTTGCCGACGTGCGTCCACGCATCATTATTGCCGTGCCGCTCATCATCGAGAAGATTATCCGCAAGAAGGTGTTCCCCAAGCTGCAGACCAACAAGATGCGACTGCTGCTCAATATGCCCGTCATTAACAAGAAGGTCAACGAGAAGATTTGCGAGCAGGTTACCGCTGCCTTTGGAGGCAACTTCTATGAGATTATCATCGGCGGAGCCGCCTTCAACCAGGAGGTAGAGAACTTCCTCAACCGTATCGGCTTCCGCTACACGGTGGGCTATGGCGCTACCGAGTGCGGACCCATCATCTGCTACTCCGACTATGCGTCTTTCGCCAAGGGCAGTTGTGGTCGTGCAGCCCTCCACCAGGAGGTGCGCATTGTGAGCCCCGACCCTGAGAATGTGCCTGGCGAGATACTGACCAAGGGCCCTAATGTGCTTCTGGGCTACTACAAGAACGAGGATGCCACCCGCGCCGCTATCGACGAGGACGGCTGGTTCCACACCGGCGACCTCGGTACGATGGATGCCGAGGGCAACGTGTTCATCAAGGGTCGCTCCAAGAACATGCTGCTCGGTTCCAACGGACAGAACATCTATCCCGAGGAGCTCGAAGACAAGCTCTCTTCGATGCCACTTGTCGCCGAGAGCGTAGTCATCCAGAAGGGCGACAAGCTGATTGGCCTTCTCCATCCCGACTATGATGAGGCCAAGGTTATGGGTCTCAAGCCATCAGACATCGAGAGCATCATGGAGCAGAACCGCCAGGACTTCAATGCAGTGATGCCCGCCTACGCCCGTCTTTCGGCTGTCCGCATCCAGGAAGAGGAGTTTGAGAAGACTCCCAAGAAGAGTATCAAGCGCTATCTCTACACCGAGTAGCAATATATAGACAGAGACCGAAGGGCCACACCTCCCACTTGCAGACGAGTAGGGGTGTGGCCCTTTTTTGTTGCCTGTCAGCAAATTTGTTGGTAAAAATATTGCGTAATTAGGCGGAAATACCTAAATTTGTCGTAAAGAACAAAAACACTAAGATTATGATAGACGTAAAGCAGACTTTAAGCGACGCCGAAGAGCGTATGGAGATGGCAGCGATGTATCTCGAAGAGCAGTTGGTACGCATCCGTGCCGGCAGAGCCAATGTGGCTCTCCTCGATGGAGTGAGAGTTAACTCTTATGGCTCTATGGTTCCCCTCAACCAGGTAGCTACCGTCACCGTGCCCGACGCCCGTACCATAGCCATCCGTCCCTGGGACAAGAAGGCCATCAAGGATATCGAGAAGGGTATCATGGACAGCGATGTAGGCATCACTCCCGAGAACAATGGCGAGGTGGTTCGCCTCAATCTTCCACAGCCCACAGGCGAGCGCCGTCAAGAGTTGGTAAAGCAGTGCAACAAGATAGGTGAACGCGCCAAGGTAGAGGTGCGCAACGTGCGTGGAGAAATCAAGGACAAACTCAAGAAGGCCATCAAGGACGGTCTGTCTGAAGACCTTGAGAAGGACGCTGAGAACGATTTGCAGAAGGTTCACGACAAGTATATCAAGAAGATAGACGAACTGCTCGATGCCAAGCAGAAAGAGATAATGACCGTATAGTGAAGGGACTCGTCATCAAGAACACCGGCAGCTGGTACACCGTGCGCACCGACAATGGCGAGACGGTCGAAAGCAAGATTAAGGGCAATTTCCGTCTCAAGGGCATACGCAGCACCAATCCTGTGGCTGTGGGCGACAGGGTCGAGATAGCGCTCAATCAGGAGGGAACGGCATTCATCACCGCCATCGAAGACCGACGCAACTACATCGTGCGCAAGTCGCAGAACCTCTCCAAGCAGAGCCACATCATTGCCGCCAATGTCGACCAGGCGTTCCTTATCGTCACCGTGAGCCATCCGCAGACCTCCACCACCTTCATCGACCGCTTTCTTGCCTCAGCTGAGGCTTACAGTGTGCCGGTGGTACTGGTCTTCAACAAGACCGACCTGCTCTCTCCCGAAGAGTTGCACTATCAGGCGATGATGGTGAGCCTCTATGAGACGGTGGGATATGAGTGCCGCCAGATTTCGGCTGCCACAGGCGAAGGAGTGGCTCCGCTCGTCGACCTGCTTCAGGGCAAGGTGACCGTGCTCAGCGGCAACAGCGGTGTAGGCAAATCCACGCTTATCAATACTCTCGTGCCTGGCGCTCAGTTGCGTACCGCCGAGATTTCCGATGCCCACGACGCCGGCATGCACACCACCACCTTCAGCGAGATGTTGCAGCTGGCCGATGGCGGATATATCATCGACACGCCCGGCATACGCGGCTTTGGCACCTTCGATATGGAGCCCGAAGAAATATCCAGCTACTTCAAGGAAATCTTCCGCTTCTCCAAGGATTGCAGGTTCTCCAACTGCACCCACACCCACGAACCCGGTTGTGCTGTGCTTGATGCGGTAGAAAATCACTATATAGCCGCGTCGCGCTACCAGTCCTACCTCTCCATGCTTGAAGACAAGGACGATGGCAAGTATCGCTCGGGCTATTGAGTTCACATTTATCTGATAAGACCGCTGTCTGTCACGACAGCCATTCCATACTGTCCGCAGTGCCGATACCTTTGGCATTGCGGACAGTGTTTTTCTCCCCGTTCTGATGATGTGCGTCCTGCGCGTCCAGCACCCTTCATTCAGCCTGATAATATCCACGTTTGGGCGACGCCACTCTTCCCTCGGCCTTCAGCCGTCGCAGCGCGGCGTCTATCGTCTTGCGCTCTTCGCCCATGAGCTGGGCCAGGTCGGCAGCCTTGATGGGGCTGCCCAGTTGGCGCATACGGGCATAGACTATATCTGCCGCTTCCATATAGTAAGGGTCGTCGCCGTCGCCGAAGAGTTTGATGGCGATGGCAGCACAGGCTTCGGCGTCGGCCAGTGCGTGGTGATGGCGCGACAGGTTGTAGCCACACCTCTCGGCTATGACATCAAGATTGTGATGCCCTGTGGGCCATACGCGTCGCGACTTGACGAGCGTGCAGCAGAATGGGTAGTCGGGATAGTCCATCCCATAGCAGCGGAAGACCGCCTTCAGACAGTTCTCGTCAAACGCCTTGTTGTGCGCCACCAGCGTGAGCCCCTCCAAGCGTGGCGCTATCTCTGCCCAGACTTCAGGGAAAACGGGAGCCTTGCGCGTGTCGCTCTCCGTGAGCCCGTGCACCTGGCTGCACCAGAAGTCGTAGTACTCAGGCACAGGCTTGATGAGCGAGTAGAAGGTGTCTGCCACCACGCCGTCGCGCACGATGACCACACCCACCGAGCATACGCTTGTGGGCTCCGAGTTGGCTGTCTCAAAATCTATTGCTGCAAAGTCTTTCATTGCTTACATGGTTTTTGTCATGCAAATATAGCACATCATTCTATCATTTGCCTCCGTCGGGATTGTTTTTTTCGCGAAGAAGATAAAAAACAGGCAGATTGCAAGCCGTTTTCGTCATTTATTATTACATTTGCAAGGCAATAAACAGTTTACCTATATGGATATGACATTCACGCTGCACCCTGGCGACAATCTTCAGGGTGGCAAATACCGCATAGAGAAAGTGCTGGGTCAGGGTGGCTTCGGCATTACTTACCTCGCCATTCAGGGCGGGCTGGAACGTACGGTGGCTATCAAGGAGTTCTTCATGCGCGAAGCCTGTTGTCGCGCCAGTGACAGTCGTGGCGTGACCCTTGGCACCGAGGGCAACCGCGAGACGGTAGACCGCTATCGCCAGAAGTTTCTCAAGGAAGCCCGCAGCATAGCCCGGCTCAACCACCCACACATCGTGCGCATCATCGATGTGTTTGAGGAAAACGGCACAGCCTACTATGTGATGGAGTATGTCGCCGGTGGTTCGCTGTCCGATAGGGTTGGGCGCCAGGGAGCCCTCTCTGAGTCCGAGGCCACGCGCTATATCCGTCAGGTGGCCGACGCCCTGACCTATATTCATACCCAGCGCATGACCCATCTCGACGTCAAGCCAGCCAACATCATGCTCACCGATAAAGACGAGGTCGTGCTCATCGACTTCGGTCTCGCCAAGCAGTACGACTCTGCTACGGGCCACCAGACCAGCAGCACCCCAGTGGGTATCAGTGAGGGCTACGCTCCGCTGGAGCAGTATATGCAGGGCGGAGTGGGCGAGTTCTCGCCCGAGACCGATGTCTATGCCCTCGGAGCTACATACTATAAACTGCTCACCGGACAGACGCCGCCCAGTGCTTCGTCTGTCAATGAGGACGGTCTTCCCCTCGAGCCGCTGAAGTCTCGTGGAGTCACCCCTCAGGTCATCACCGCCATCACCCATGCCATGGAGGGTCGCCGGCGCGACCGCCCCAAGACCGTTGCCGAGTTCCTGGCCGAGTTTGATGGCGTGGCCGGGCAGGCAGCCAACCCCAAGCCCCGTACCGATACCTCGCATGAGGCGTCGGGTTCGGGCGACGGCGATACCACTCTCAAGAAGAAAATTCCCGCTCCCCAGCCCAAGTCTCCCGCACGCCCCGTGGTCAGCCGGAAGACGATGATGGTGGCAGCCGCTGTCTTGGCGGCAGTCCTCGTTGTGGGTGGCATCGTTGTAGCCATTTCCCAGGCATGGCCATCCGGAGAGACGGCGACCGAGACTCAGGACAAGCCTGCCTTTGTAGCCAAGAAGATTACCAAAGACTCGGAGATGTTCTTTGTCGGTGACGTGAATTTTACTATGCGCTATATAGAGGGAGGCTCTTTCGACATGGGCGCCACGGCAGAGATGGATACGGTCGGCTTTAGTCTGGCAGAAGAGAAGCCCGTGCATAAGGTATATGTTGAAAGTTTTGCCATAGGCGTCTTTGAAGTGACGCAGGAACTCTGGCAGGCAGTAATGGGCACCAATCCGTCTTCTACCAAGTCCGCGTATTGTCCTGTTGAGAGTGTCAGCTGGAATGATTGTCAGGAGTTCATCCAGAAGCTCAATGCGATTACCGGCAAGCAGTTCCGACTGCCCACCGAGGCCGAGTGGGAGTATGCCGCTCGTGGCGGCAAGTATGCCAAAGGTTACCGTTACAGCGGCAGCAACAATCTCGGCGAGGTGGGCAGTTTCTACCATGGCTCTTGGCCAGCCTGGGCAAGCCGAAAGCCCAACGAGTTGGGGCTGTATGACATGAGTGGCAGCGTCAATGAACTGTGCAGCGACTATATGGGCGACTACTCTGCCGAGGAGCAGGTGTGTCCTGTTGGACCGGCTGCAGGCAGCGAGCGTGTGATGCGTGGCGGCAGCTTTGGCGATGAGCCTATCAACTGTCGTATCTCAGCCCGCTTTGGTATAGCGCCCGACAAGAGGGCTTCCAACGTAGGCCTCCGTTTGGCCCTTTCGCTCTGACATTGCTTCTACCGGCAGACAATAGAAAGCCGCAATAGCTCCTGCTTGTGCAGGGATGGCTATTGCGGCTTTTGCTGTTTGTGTGGTTGTGTTATCCGATGCGGATGGTGTATTCGCTCATGAAGCTGGCACCGGGCTGCAGGCGGTTGATGAGGTATTTCTCGCTCAGGTCGCCCGTAAACTCAGCCCAGTCGTGTATGCCGTACCAGGGCTCTATGCACACGAAGGGCGCGTTCTTGGCGGTGGGGCTCCAGATGCCTACTGCCGGCGAGCGGAAGCCTACGGTCACCACCGGACGGCGCTCGCGGTCGAGCAGAGCCACCTCGTGCAACTGCGACTCGTCGAAGATGAGAGCGTCGTCGTCGAAGTCGGCGCAGGTGAAGTGCCACACGTTGCCATCCATCTCCAGCGGATGATGACCAGGCGTGATGCAGCCGTTGGTGTTGCCATAGAGACGCTCGGCATCGGGGTTGTCGAAGCGCAGATAGCCGTCCAGCGGGTCACCGTCTTTCATTCCGGGCACGTTGAATGCGGGATGGCCACCGATAGAGAACAGCAGTTCGCGGCGGTCGGTGTTCTCCACGTGCCAGATCACGTGGATGGTGTTGCCGTCGAGCCGGTAGGTCACGCTCAGATTGAAGTGGAAGGGATAGACCTTGAGTGTCTCTTCGCTCTCAGTGAGGGCAAAGGTGACGCGGTGGTCGGTTTTGGCGACGAGAGTGAAGTCGCTCTTGCTGGCAAATCCATGGCGCAGCATGTGATACTCCTTGCCGTCGAGATGATAGGTGTCGTTCCAGAGTCCACAGACGATGGGGAAGAGGGTGGGCGAGTGCTTGGCCCAGTATTTAGGGTCGGCCTGCCACAGATACTCGTGTCCCTGCGCGTCGCGTATGCTCTGCATCTCTGCACCACGCTCGGCGATGGTGACAGAGAGAATGTCGTTGCTTAGTGTCTGCATATATGTATGGTTTATATCTTGGGTCTGAAGTTGAGTATTCTCAGTCGGGTGGTCTTGCTGCGGTCGCGCCGTCTGTACACGCAGACTACGGCTGCTGCCGCATTGGTGGCCATGGCAGCCAGACAGATGATGATAGCCGTCTCGGCGGCTGGTCTGCAGGGGATGTAGAAGGCTGCCAGCACGCCGCTCACCATTGCTGCCGCCAGGCATACGCCCATCGCGCGGGTGTAGGTGACCATCACCCGCAGCTGCTCTGCCGCCGTGATGGTCATGGGCATCTCTATGCGTGAGAGCGGGTGATAGGCTGCCCACAGGGCATAAAGCGCCAGATAGGTGTCTATGCCGCCGAAGGTCACGGCGCCAGCCCTGTCGCGGAAGGTGAGGCTGGTGTCGAGCCATGCCTCGGGGCCGGTGCTGAGCGAAGCGGGGCAGACCAGTGCCGTCAGGATGAGGCCCCATGCCACAACCAGCATGACGATGGTGGCAGCCTCTGAGAGAGTGCCTGTCAGGGTGCGGTTGACCGTGAAGAACGGGCCGTCAGATGTTGTCGTTCTCTTCATCGTTGGTAGCATTCGATAGTTCACCGTTGCCCCCGTTCTTATGCTTGGGCAGCCTCCTGGCCTTGCGTAGCGCCTCGTTGACAATCCATTGCAGTTGTCCGTTGGTGCTGCGAAACTCGTCGGCAGCCCACTTCTCGACAGCCGCCATCGTGGCGCTGTCGAGTCGCAGTACAAAGGGTTTGGTTTTCTCTTTTGCCATGTCTGCCTATTACATGTTGAGCGTGCCTGTGTTGACTACTGGCTGCGCCGTATCGTCGCCGCAGAGCACTACCATCAGGTTGCTAATCATGGCAGCCTTCTTGTCGTCGTCGAGCTCTATCACGCCGCCTTCTGCCAGTTTGTCGAGCGCCATCTTGACCATGCTCACCGCACCTTCCACTATCTTCTCGCGGGCGGCGATGATGGCGTCGGCCTGCTGGCGGCGCAGCATCACGGCAGCGATTTCGGGTGCATAGGCCAGATAGTTGATGCGGGCCTCTACCACCTCGATGCCAGCCATGGTGAGCCGCTCTTCCAGCTCGCTCTTGAGCACCTCGTTGATTTCGTCGCCACCGCTGCGCAGTGTCAGTTCGTCCTTGTTGTCGGTATTGTCATAGGCATACTGTCCGGCCATCTGTCGGAGGGCGGCGTCGCCCTGTATCTTGACAAAATTCTCGAAGGCGCGCATCATGCTGTTTACGTTGACACCTACCGAGGCTGCGTTGCTCGCCATGGTCTGGGCGTCGATTTCAAACATGGCCTTGTAGGTGTCTTTGAGTTTCCACACCAGCACCATGCCAATCATCACGGGGTTGCCCTGCTTGTCATTGACCTTGATGGGTTCGGCGTCGATGTTGCGGGCGCGCAGCGACAGCTTCTTTACACTGTAGAAGGGGTTCACCCACGAGTATCCCACCTTCTTGAAGGTGCCGTGGTACTTGCCGAAGAACAGCATCACGCGGGCCTCGTTGGGCTCTATCATGATGAAGCCGCACATGGCGACGATGGCAGCCAGCAGCAGTACGCAGCCAGTGACAATCTTGAACGCATTCTCATACTCGATGCCGAAGCCGAGCAGCAGGCCGGAAATTACCAGTGCAGCCACAATGGCAAACAACATCACGAAACCATTCAGGGTAAATCCCTTGAAGTCAAACTCTTGATTCTTCATAATTATAGCTGTTTAGAAAGTGATATTAATTTGATATTGCAAAGATAGCGACTTGCGTGATAACTTCCAAGCATTTTTCCAACTTTTTTTCAATTATTTTTCCGACCGTGCCTACTGCCCTCCCGATGACGGTGGTCGTCACTGCTGCATCGCAAGGCCCAGAGGGAAGCGTGGGAGGGTGGCTTGGCGTCATTATGGTCGTCATCGCATCCGCCGTAACCTCATCTGGCGGCTCGTAACGTAAGGCACGAAGGCTCGTATCATTTGTTACGTGGGCTCGTGCCTTACGATACGTGTCCACGTAACATACGATACGAGCCGCCAAAGGTGGTTGGCACGGTTCTGAAAGCCATGACTGCCAGGAATATAAATAAAGAAACCGAGACCGCCCGTAAATTCGGGACAATCTCGGTCGATACACACGTATATAAATATAATCCTATGGGCAGACATCTGCGCCCGGCATGTCGGGCTGTGGTCTCGCGGTCATCGCATCTGTAATGCCTGTCTCTGCCCGGGCTTGCGCGCCGGGCGATGGTTGGCCAGACGCTTCATCATCCGTCGTTCGAGAACGTAGACACGCTTGATCTGGTTTTGGGTGAGAAACTTGCTGTATTCGGCATAATACTTCTGGCGAATCTGCAGCAGCTTTTCGCTACGCTCAAACTGCCGGGCGATGTCCTGTTTGGCCTCGGCTTCGGTCTGCTGCTGTGCGTTGGCCTGTTTGCGAGCGCCCTTCATGCGAGTGCCCAAAGCCCAGATTTCTTTCTGGCAGGCAGTATAGGTCTCGACAAACTGCTTGGTGGTGGCTTCGTCGAAAGCCATGGTCTGGGCGATGTGCCGTGCCTGCTTGTCGGCCAGTTCTTCGCGCGTCAGACGCTGGCGCTGGTTGTTCTGTGCGCTGATAGTGGTTGTGCCCATCAGCATCAAGGCTGCTACGAGCCATAACTTCATAATGGTCTTCATCTTGTTATGTTTTTTATTCGTTGATAAATATGTCTTCCTGATACACCGAGAGGATGTAGGTCTGGTCGTCGTTGCTCAGATTGTCGAACGCCTGCTCCACATGGGCATAGTCTGTCGTGGATAGGGTAGACCATCTGCCGCCTATCATCACTACTATGCCCGTCACGGCTGCAGCTGCCAGCAGACCGGCTATCGAGCGGCGCAGGGTCATTGAGCGGTGGCGCCTGGGGCGCGATTGTGATAGGTTGCGGGCAAGTATCTGGCGTTCCATGTCGTCGAAGAAACCTTCGGGCACGCTGTAAGGCATGCGTTTGCCAATGTTGTCGAAATCGAATTGATGTTCCATATCTTTAGTCATGATTGTTCATATATCTGATGATTTTCTCCTTGGCGATGTGATAGTTGGTCTTGGCCGAGGCGGGCGTGGAGTCTGTCACGTCGGCAATCTCGGCAAAACTCATGTTATCGTAGTAGCGCAGGTTGAAGGCCAGCTGCTGCTTGTCGGGCAACGCGAGGATGGCACGTTGCAGTCTGACGGCTTCGGCGTCGCTGTAGTCGATATAGCTGTCGGCTGCGCGCTCGTCGAGCAGCGCCATCCTGTCGTCGGCCGAAACCTCATCCTGCTTCCGTTGGCCGATGATGCGCAGCGCCTCGTGGGTGGCAATCTTGTATATCCACGCCGACAGCGAGCGGATTTCATCGTAGTTTCCCACTGAGCGGTAGATGCGTATGAAGGTCTCCTGCATGGCGTCCTGGGCATCGTCGTGGCTCACCACCATGCGGCGTATGTGCCAGTAGATAGGCTCGGTGTAGCGCTTTACCAGCAGGGCGAACCCCTTGGCAGTGTCTGCCTTCAGCTGCTTTACTATGTAAGTGTCGTCGATGGACATGGTCGTCTTCTCTCGTTGTGAGGTTTGGGTGATTATATCTTGCTATATACCTTTTTGCTACCTGCGGTCTGGCATTTCAGCATGCCGTTGGCTCTGGAGCAGAAGGAGTCGAGCTCGGCTTCGGCCATCTGCTTGCTGAGTCCCGTCATACGGGCGTAGTGCTTGATGGTGAGGTATCTGTTGTTCTGCAGATAGGCCAGGGCCATGTGCAGACGCTGGTTCTGGGTGAGGTGGTTGCTCACACGGGTGGCCGTTGTCGGCACCGTGCGTACTACGACCATGGGTCTCGGAGTCCACAGGCGATGATGGCAGCCTGGGCGGCGATGGCCCGAAGCCGGCAAGCATAGCAGCATGGCCATTAGTGCTGTCATCGATACGATGGTTGTTTTGTAATGTCTCATATTCGTTGTCGTTTGAGGTTGAAATTGGGTCCGTTGTATGAACGCCGTTCATATATATAACCCCGAGAAGTGGGAAATGTAAAATGGGTAACCGTCATTTTATTCATTTTTCTCTTTTTTACTGTTTTTTCCGTTTTCCATGTCCTGACTGCAGAGTACAACGATACGTACAGGCAATACGAATGCCTGCACATTATATAAATATATGCGCTCGCGATGTAATTAAAAAGGTAAAAACCAATGCAATTTCGTTTTTTTTGAGTACTTTTGCAGATGATAATGTGCGTATGTCCCGTTACTGCAGAGGCGGGCGGGGAAAAGGTGCATGCCAGTATGAATGGAAAGTAAATAAAAACAATATATATGAACGTATTAGAACTTAGCGAACAAGAGATTGTACGCCGCCAGTGTCTTGAAGAGTTGCGACAGATGGGTATCAATCCCTATCCCGCAGACGAATTTCCCGTAAATGCTTATTCGACCGATATCCGTGACAACTTCGTGGATGGCGAAGAGCGCGAGGTAGTTATCGCCGGCCGTCTGATGGGCCGCCGCGTGATGGGTAAGGCCAGCTTTGCCGAGCTGCAAGACTCCAAGGGTCGTATCCAGGTGTATATCACCCGTGATGACGTGTGTCCTGGCGATGACAAAGACTTGTACAACAAGGTGTTCAAGAAACTGATGGATATCGGTGACTTCATCGGTATCAAGGGTTTCGTCTTCCGTACTCAGACCGGTGAAATCAGCGTTCACGCCAAAGAACTGACGCTGCTGAGCAAGAGCCTCAAGCCTCTGCCTATCGTGAAGTATAAGGACGGTGTGGCCTACGACAAGTTTGAGGACCCCGAGCTGCGCTATCGCCAGCGCTATGTAGACCTCGTGGTCAACGACGGTGTGAAGGATACCTTCCTCAAACGTGCCACCGTGCTGCGCACCATGCGCCGCTTCTTCGACGAGGCTGGCTATACTGAGGTAGAGACCCCCACGCTGCAGAGCATTGCCGGCGGTGCCAGCGCCCGTCCGTTTATCACCCACTTCAATGCGCTCAATATAGATATGTACATGCGTATCGCCACCGAGCTCTATCTGAAGCGACTCATCGTGGGCGGATTTGAAGGCGTCTACGAGATAGGCAAGAACTTCCGCAACGAGGGTATGGATCGCTTCCACAACCCTGAGTTTACCTGCATGGAGCTCTATGTGCAGTACAAGGACTATAACTGGATGATGTCCTTCACCGAACAGCTGCTCGAGACCATCTGTGTGGCTGTCAACGGCAAGCCCGAAGTGCAGATGGGCGACAAGACTATCAGCTTCAAGGCTCCCTTCCGTCGTCTGCCCATCCTCGATGCCATCAAGGAGAAGACCGGATATGACCTCTACGGCAAGAGCGAGGACGAGATACGCCACATCGCTGTAGACGAACTCAAGATGGAAGGCATCGACGCGAGCTTCGGCAAGGGCAAGCTCATCGACGAAATCTTCGGCGAGTACTGCGAGGGTACCTACATCCAGCCTACCTTCATCATCGACTATCCTGTAGAGATGAGCCCGCTCACCAAGATGCACCGCAGCAAGCCCGGACTGACCGAGCGCTTCGAGCTGATGGTCAACGGTAAGGAGCTGGCCAATGCCTATTCTGAGCTCAACGACCCCATTGACCAGGAAGAGCGCTTCAAGGAGCAGATGAGACTGGCCGACAAGGGCGACGACGAGGCAATGGTCATCGACCAGGACTTCCTGCGTGCGCTGCAGTACGGCATGCCCCCCACGAGTGGTATCGGTATCGGCATCGACCGTCTGGTGATGCTCATGACCGGCAAGGAGTACATCCAGGAAGTTATGCTCTTCCCCCAGATGAAGCCCGAGGCCAAGATACCTCAGAGCAGCATCAAGGAGTGGGCTGCCATTGGTGTGCCTGAGGACGAGGTGTATGTGCTGCGCAAGGCAGGCTTCAACCTCATCAGCGACATCAAGGACCAGAAGGCTCAGGGACTGCAGCAGAAGTTGGGCGAGATACACAAGAAGTACAAGCTCGAGTTTGAAAAGCCCGGTGTCGATGCTATCCAGCAGTGGATAGACAGCGCACAGGCCTGAGAACAGCATAAAATAACCCCAAAACAAGATTTATGTTTAGCGTAGGAAAAACAGCCATCATCGGTGGAGGCTCGTGGGCTACAGCTATCGCCAAGATAGTGATAGACCACACCCACCACCTGGGGTGGTACATGCGCCGCGACGACCGCATCGAAGACTTCAGAAGACTGGGTCACAACCCCGCCTATCTCACAAGTGTGCACTTCGATGTGGACGAAATCTTCTTCTCTTCAGACATCAACAAGATAGTTGAGGCTTACGACACGCTCGTGTTTGTCACTCCCTCGCCCTATCTCAAGAGTCATCTGAAGAAACTCAAGACCCGTATCAAGGACAAGTTTATCATTACCGCCATCAAGGGTATCGTGCCCGATGAGAACCTGGTGTGCTCTGAATACTTCCATAGGGTCTACGACGTGCCTTACGACAATCTTGCCGTCATCGGCGGTCCGTCGCACGCCGAAGAAGTGGCGCTGCAACGCCTCTCTTATCTCACTGTGGGATGTGCCGACCAGGAAAAGGCCCAGGCCTTTACCGAGGTACTCTCGTCGGAGTTTATCAAGACCAAGGTGGCGTCGGATGTGCTTGGCATAGAGTATTCGTCGGTGCTGAAAAACGTCTATGCCATCGCCGCGGGCATCTGCTCGGGCCTGAAGTATGGCGACAACTTCCAGGCGGTACTCATATCCAACGCCGTGCAGGAGATGAACCGGTTCATGACCGCCGTCAATCCCATAGAGCGCAATGTCTATGACAGCGTCTACCTGGGTGACCTGCTGGTCACGGGCTACTCCAACTTCTCGCGCAACCGCACCTTCGGTTCGATGATTGGTAAGGGCTACAGCGTGAAGAGCGCACAGATAGAGATGGAGATGATAGCCGAGGGATACTTCGGTACGAAGTGCATGAAGGAAATCAACCGCCACATGCATGTCAATATGCCTATCCTCGACGCGGTGTACAACATTCTCTACGAACGCATCAATCCCCAGATTGAAATCAAATTATTAACAGACAGTTTTAGATAGACTAAAATGAAAAGTATTTCTTTAGACTTTACCAAAGCCGCTTCCTTCCTTGGTGAGGGTGCGGTAGAGGCGTATGAACCCAAAGCTAAAGCCGCTCTCGAGGCATTGGAGAACAATACTTGCCCCGGCAACGACTTCTTAGGATGGCTTCACTTGCCATCAAGTATTACTCCTGATTTCCTCGATGAAGTCCAGGCTGTTGCCAACACCCTCAGAGAGAAGTGTGAGGTAGTAGTGGTAGCCGGTATCGGCGGCAGCTACCTCGGCGCGCGCGCTGTCATCGAAGCCCTTAGCAACTCGTTTGCCTGGCTCATTCAGGACAAGAAGAACCCGCAGATTCTCTTTGCCGGCAACAACATCAGCGAGGACTATCTGGCTGAGCTCACCGACTATCTGAAGGGCAAGCGCTTTGGCGTCATCAATATCTCTAAGTCGGGTACCACCACCGAGACCGCCCTCACTTTCCGTCTGCTCAAGAAGCAGTGTGAGGCCCAGATGGGCAAGGACGTGGCTCGTGAGGTGATAGTGGCTGTTACCGATGCCAAGCGCGGTGCCGCACGCACCTGTGCCGACAAGGAAGGCTACAAGAGCTTCATCATTCCCGACAACGTGGGTGGCCGCTTCTCTGTGCTCACTCCCGTGGGTCTGCTGCCTATAGCCTGTGCCGGTTTCGACATCAAGGCTCTCGTGGCTGGTGCTACTGATATGGAGAAGGCTACCGGCGTGAATGTGCCTTTCGGCGAGAATATCGCTGCACAGTATGCTGCTGTGCGCAACGCTCTCTACAACGAGGGTGGCAAGAAGATTGAGATTATGGTCAACTACCAGCCCAAGCTCCACTTCATCGCCGAGTGGTGGAAGCAGCTCTACGGTGAGAGCGAAGGCAAGGATGGCAAGGGTATCTTCCCCGCATCTTGCGACTTCACCACCGACCTGCACTCTATGGGCCAGTGGATTCAGGATGGCGAGCGCTCTATCTACGAGACCGTCATCTCGGTAGAGACTCCCAACCGCGAACTCGACTTCCCTCATGACGATGAGAACCTCGACGGTCTCAACTTCCTCGCCGGAAAGCGTGTGGATGAGGTCAACAAGATGGCAGAACTCGGTACACGTCTCGCGCACGTGGATGGCGGCGTGCCCAATATCCGCATCAGCGTGCCCGTGCTCAACGAGTATTACATCGGTCAGCTTATCTACTTCTTTGAGATAGGTTGTGGTATCAGCGGCAACATCCTTGGTGTCAATCCGTTCAACCAGCCCGGTGTTGAGGCTTACAAGAAGAATATGTTTGCCCTGCTCAACAAGCCTGGCTATGAAGCTGAGAGCAAGGCTATCCAGGAGCGTCTGCAGAACGAGAAGTAATTGCAACGCCTCTGGGCTTGATACAATAACAAGGGGGGAGTAACTTCCTCCCTTTATTATTATAATAATGTACGAGAGAGAGATTAACAGATACCTGGACCGTATGGTCGATGGCCATCAGCTCGCCAGCAAGGACGAGTGGAAGGGATTTCGCTGCGTGCTCTTCGATATGGATGGCGTGCTCTACAACTCCATGCCCAATCATGCTGTGGCATGGCAGCAGGCTATGAGCGCCAATGGGCTCCACTTCACCGCCGAAGACTCCTATGCCACCGAGGGCATGAAGGGTGTCGACACCATACGCATCTATGCCGAGCGCCAGACGGGAAAGAAACTCACCGAGGCAGAGGCCCAAGCCATCTACGACGAAAAGGCGCGACTGTTTCACCAGATGCCCGAAGCCGGGATATTCGATGGCGTCGTAGACCTGATGAAGCAGATACGTGAGGCTGGACTGACCATCTGTGTGGTTACCGGGAGCGGACAGAAACCCCTCATCCAGCGCCTTGTCAACGACTTCGGAGACTTTGTCGACGAACAGCACATCGTGTCGGCATACAATGTGAGCCACGGAAAGCCCGCCCCCGACCCCTATCTGAAAGGTCTGGAACTGGCAGGCAACATGAAACCCTGGGAGGGTATAGTGGTAGAGAATGCGCCGATGGGCGTAAGAGCAGGCGTGGCAGCCCAGATATTCACCATCGGCGTCAATAGCGGTCCGCTGCCCGATGAGGTGCTGGCCGGCGAGGGTGCCAATGTCATTCTGCCCAGCATCCGCAGGCTGGCCGATGACTGGCAGCAGCTGATGGCGTATGGCTCGGCCAAAAGGGGATAAACTGCTGCGCCTTGCCAAATTAATTATAAATTGGTAGGGTAGTGGGTTAAATCATCTTAATAACCCATTGGGCTAAAGCTGCAATATACTATCTTTGCAGACAAGAGACTCAGGTCTATAAACAATAAAGATAAGAATATGAAGAAATTGTTTTTCTTTGCCGGCATCCTCGCCATGACCGCCTTGGCAAGTTGCGGCAACAAGCAGAAAGCCCCTGCCGAAGGCGAAACCATAGAGGTGGCTGCCCCTGTAGACGATGATGTAGTAAGTATGCTCGATGCCCAGCTCAAGAGCAAGGACCCCAATGCGCTGATGAAGACCCTCGCTGCCATCAAGGAGAAATATGCCCAGCTGGTCAAGGCGGGCAAGCTCGAAGAAGCCAAGGCATATATGGCCAAGGCCCAGACATATCTGAAGGAGCATGCGGCACAGATTACTGCCATCGTTGGCGAAGACAGTGAGGTGAGCAATCTGGTAAACAGCGTAACCAGTATGCCCGAAGCCGCGCAGAATGCTGCCGAAGAGGCTGCCAAGAAGGTAGATGCCAAAGCCAAAGAGGCTGTCGAGACTGCCAAGTCTGACGCCAAAGCCAAGGTCAATGAGGCAGCTGCCAAAGCCAACGCCAAAATCAATGA
This sequence comes from Prevotella sp. P4-67, assembly GCF_002251325.1. Lineage (NCBI taxonomy): Bacteria > Pseudomonadati > Bacteroidota > Bacteroidia > Bacteroidales > Prevotellaceae > Prevotella > Prevotella sp. P4-67. The sequence continues at coordinate 144,006 of NZ_NPJL01000039.1, read as the reverse complement.
GAAAGCCAATGAGGCTGGACAGAAGGCCCACGAGGCTGTAGGCAAAGCAGCGGCAAAGGCGATGAAGGAAATGGGACTCGAATAGAGCCTGATACATACCTAAAAGGCGGCAGTGCGAGTTCCGCATGGGCCGCCTTTTGCAGAATTACAAACTCAATAGTAAGATACTTGTCATGAACTATCGTGTACTCTTTTCGCTGCTATGCCTGTTCTCCGTGTCGGCCTACGCCCAGAAGAAAGTGGTGATTTATGACCTGGAGACCCGGGTGCCCATCCGTCAGGTGAGGGTAAGGGTCGACAAGTCCAGAACCTACACCACGCCCTATACGGGCCAACTCGTTCTGCCCGAGAAGTTTGATACCATCACGGTGAGTCATCCCAAGTATCTCACCCACTCGATGGGCTTCAAGGAAGTGGGCGACTCTATCGGTCTGATTCCCCGCACCCGCACCCTGGGCGAAGTCGAGGTGGTGGGCGAGGACTTGTCCAAGCGTCTGCGTGAGAATGTGGAGCAGTGGGGTGTCACCGACCCAAAGGAACGCCAGCTGCTCAATCCCAAGACGAGTGTGGTCGATTTTGATCTCGTGAAAATCTTTGACTTCAAAGGCCGGTCCCGTCGCCGACGTACGCGCAAAGTCAAGCAGGCTCTGCAGAAGATGGACGAGAAGGACCCCGTGAAGCGCGCCTATGAAGCCACGGTGAAAGACAAGGGTGAAAAAAAAGAAGAGACTACTACAAAGTAATCTCTCCTGAACCATAACAGCGGTGGTGCTCGTGGTCGTAGACGACGCAGAACTGACCCGGCGCCACGCCATGTATCTTCTCAGCCGAATAGACCATATAACAGCCATCCCCACATTGTCGGATGGTGGCGTGATGGTAGTCGGGAGTATGGCGTATCTTGAACGTCACGTCGGTTTCATCTTTGTCGAAACCGGCTGTGAGGAAATGAAAATCATGTATCTTGAATTCTTGCTTGTACGCAGTCTCCGGGTCGTAACCGTGACTGACGTACAGGATATTCTTTTCCACATCCTTCTTGATGACAAACCAGGGACCGCCGCCCAGCCCGAGGCCCTTGCGCTGGCCGATGGTGTGGAACCAGAGTCCACGATGGCCGCCAATGCGCTTGCCGGTTTCCCATTCTATCACATCTCCTGGGTTCTCACCCAGGTATCGGCGTATATATTCGTTGTAGTCTATCTGCCCCAGGAAGCAGATGCCCTGGCTGTCGCGGCGTCGGGCGTTGACCAGATGCTCGCGCTCGGCTATCTGGCGCACCTCGTCTTTCTCATAGTGACCTATGGGGAAGAGCGCCTTGCGCAGCTGCCAGTCGTAGATTTGGGCAAGAAAGTCGGTCTGGTCTTTGACCGGGTCGGGGCTGGTGCAGAGCCATTTGCGTCCGTCTATGATTTCCGTCTGGGCGTAGTGGCCGGTGGCAATCAGGTCGTAGTTGTGCCCCATCTTCTCGTCGAAGGCGCCAAACTTGATGAGCCTGTTGCACATCACGTCGGGGTTGGGCGTATAGCCCGCCTTGACTTTCTCCATGGTGTATCGCGTCACCTGGTCCCAGTATTCGCGGTGGCAGTCTATCACCTGCAGGCGGCATCCGAACCTTCCGGCCACAGCCGTGGCCATCTCCAGGTCTTCCTCAGAGGTGCAGTCCCATTCCTCCTGTTCCTCTGGCCCTATCTTGATGTAGAAGCAGTCGGGCTTGAGCCCCATGCGGGTCAGCTCGTATACCACCACCGAACTGTCGACGCCGCCCGAGAGCAGCACGGCTATCCGCTTGTCCTTTATCTCGTTTATGTCAATCATATTGCAAAGGTAGTGCAAGCCGAAGACAATACAAAGGAAAAACGAATGTTTTTTCAATTTGTATTGTTGAGGCGCCGCCTACCTTCATGGTGAGCCATAGAGTAGTGCAAGCCGAAGACAATACAGCGAATGTTTTTTCAATTTGCATGGTTGAGGCGCCGCCTGTCTTTGTCGTAATCGCCGTGATGACCGAAATCGATGCAAGCCGCAGCGTGGTGGTTGGCAAGATTTCGGACATTACAGACAAAAATAGGACGATGGCATAAATTATCAGTAAAGGTGCTGTGTATTCCGATTTTTTTTGATTACTTTTGCATGGTGACTATAACTTAACACATTATTATATAATATGAAACCTACATTGTTACTTCTTGCGGCTGGTATGGGAAGCCGCTACGGTGGGCTCAAGCAGCTCGACGGTCTGGGTCCCAATGGTGAGACCATTATGGACTACTCTATCTACGACGCCATCCAGGCTGGTTTTGGCAAAATCGTCTTCGTAATCCGTAAGGACTTTGAGCAGGATTTCCGCGATAAGGTTCTTTCCAAATATGAGGGACATATCCCCGCCGAGATATGCTTCCAGTCTATCGACGCGCTGCCCGAGGGCTTCAGCGTGCCCGAAGGCCGTCAGAAGCCTTGGGGTACCAACCACGCCGTGCTCATGGCCAAGGATATCATCAAGGAGCCTTTCTGCGTCATCAACTGCGACGACTTCTACAACCGTGATGCCTTCATGGTGATTGGCAAGTTCCTGTCAGAGCTGCCCGAGGGCGCCAAGAACGATTATGCTATGGTGGGCTTCCGTGTAGGCAATACGCTGAGCGAGAACGGTACCGTGGCTCGCGGTATCTGCTCTAAGGACGAGGCTGGCCACCTTACCACCGTGGTTGAGCGCACTGAGATTATGCGCGTCAATGGCCCCGTATGCTACAAGGACGAGCAGGGCCAGTGGGTAGCTGTCGAGGACAACACGCCCGTAAGTATGAATATGTGGGGCTTCACTCCCGATTACTTCGACTATAGCGAGGCTTACTTCAAGGAGTTCCTCAGCGACAAGAAGAATATGGAAAACCTGAAGGCAGAGTTCTTCATCCCATTGATGGTCAACAAGCTCATCAACGAGAAGACCGCTACCGTCAAGGTGCTCGATACCACCAGCAAGTGGTTTGGTGTGACCTATGCTGCCGACCGCGACAGTGTGGTAGCCCGCATCCAGAGCCTCATTGACGAGGGCGTTTATCCCTCACACCTGTTCTAAAGAACCCATCATCGGCTTGCCTGCCACCGCAGTCATCAAGCCGTCAACATCTGCGCTATCCGTATGGCCCACAGCGCTCTCCACAGCGCGACAGAGGCAGTACGGATAGCGCCTTTTTGTTTCGGGATGTTTCGGGATGACCGATAATAGAACTGTTGCCTTATTATGGCTCACCCGATATATCTGGGCCTTACTGTCCGACCCCTGTACGGGTGTATATACGAAAAACGTCCGAAAAGCCTTGGTTATTTGCTTTTCGGACGTTGTAGTTGCGGAGGCAGGACTCGAACATGCGACCTCCAGGTTATGAGCCTGGCGAGCTACCAACTGCTCCACTCCGCGATATTTCTCATTTGCGAGTGCAAAGGTAGTGCTTTTTTCTGAGTCTTGCAAATTTTTGGGCATGTTTTTTATCCCCATGGGTCATTTATGGGTATCTTTGGCATGCCCGGGATGATGCTATTTCTTCTTTTTCAACTCATTATCAGGCGTATAGTGGAGTTTGGTACCAATGAAGGCCACTTCCTTGAATTCTTTATAGTTGTTGCGGATAATCCAGTCTATGTAGGTCATGAATACACGTGCCGTGTACTCGTAGCCCATCGCATTGAGGTGGCCTCCTACGTAATAACGGTCCTGGAAATCGGCGTCATAGAGTGGGGCGTGCTTGAAGAGGTCGATGACATATACGTTGCTGAACATACGTGCCAGCCCGCGCACCACCTCGTTGAACTCGTCATAGGCGTTGTTGCCCTTGTCGGTCTGCGGGCGTGTCACCACAAATATCTTTGCCTTGGGCTGTATGCTTTGCAGTCGCTGTATGATGCCAGCCATATAGCCGGCATAGGTCGGGGCATTGTTGTTGTAGTCCTTGAGGTCTACGTCGGTATCCAGACTGCCACACTTCAGGTTGTTGCGCTTGCGGCGTGTATAGTCGTTTACACCCATAGCCACGATGTAAGCCTGCTTGGGGTTCATCTTGCAGTATGCCCATCCGCGCTTGGTGTCGTCGGCTATCCATCCCTTGGCGGTCTGACCTCCGCGGCTGAAGTTCTCGCCCTCGGCGCCACAGGCACGGCACAGGAACTGGCCCCACGAGTATTCGTACATGTCGTGATGACCCAGCTTGCCATTCTCGTCGCGACTCTCCATCTCGCCGCTACACAGGCTGTCGCCTATGAAGCCCCATGTGCGGAAGATGGCGCAGAGGCCGGGCGTGTTGTTGATGGTCTGCAGCGGATTTTCTTCCGCCGAAACGTTGGGCATAGGATTGCCCATGGTCTGTGCCGATGCTCCTATCGAGATGCAGAGCAGGAGTGCTGTGATTACATTCTTCATGATTATGTTTTTTAGGGTTAGAATACTTCATCTGCCGCTTCGTCAGCCGAGCTGGTGTCCAGGCGTGTGTCTTTGCTCACAGAGACACTGCCCGTGCGTCCTATCTTGATGAGCAGGGGCACGTAGTCGTCGCTCGACTTGTCGGGCGAGCCCACGCTGACAGCAAAGGTGAGGTTGTCGCCATCGATTTTGTCGTACACGATACCCACCAGCGCACTGTTGTCCAGGTAGCCGGCATCGACATGGGCGGAAAAATCGTTTTTGGTAAACTCGCGGTGCAGAAACTGTGTGCCGTCTTCGCGGTTGATGGTGAGCGCGATGCGGTTGTCGTAGTATTTGCGTGTGCCGTCGCTCACCTTGTCCAGCGTCGAGTCAGCCTTTGCCGCTACCGTTATCGTATAGTCCTTGCCCAGCCACTCTACGTGATACTTCTGCACATAGTCGCCTATGGCCAGAGTCTTGGCAGGCTTGGGTGCCTGCTCTTTCTTTACGATGATGTTGTAGGGCTGCTTCTTCTCCTGACAGGCAGTCAGCATCAGTCCCATGGCGGCTATCATGAGCCATTTTCTTGTTTTCATTTTATCTCGAATTAAGTTTATTTCAGCTTGTCGGAGAAGTCTATGATGGCTTCTCTCACAGCCTTCTCTGCCTCGTCCATCGTGCAGCAGAGCTTGCCGCCGCTGGCATTGAGGTGTCCGCCGCCGTTGAAGTGTCTGGCAGCCATCTCGTTGCAGGGGAAGTCATCGACCGAGCGCAGACTCACCCATATCAGATTGTCGTGGTGGTCGTCTTCGCGCAGCGAGATAGAGAGCTTCATGCCCTTGATGCGCAGCGGCTCGTTGACCAGCCCTTCGGCGTCGCCCTTGATGAAGTGAAAGCGCGCCATATCGCTGCGGGTGATGGTGAAGTAAGAGGCATGATAGTCTTCAAAGTAATTGAGCTTCTGCGAGATGATATATCCCCTCAGCCTCATGGCCCAGCAACTGTAGTTGTTGTACACATTGCGGTAGATGCGGTCTTTGTCGATGCCCTTGGTGAGCAGCTGACCTATTATATAATATATCTCCGGACGGGTGGAGTTGTAGGTAAACCCTCCCGTGTCGGTCATCATGCCGCAGTATATCTGTGTGGCGCAGCGGCGGGTCATCATGTCAAAACCACCCAACTGCCATACCACGCGGAACACCACCTCAGAGGCGCTGCTCAACTCGGGATGCGACACCATCAGCTCCATGCCCTCCTTTTCGGGGTTCAGGTGATGGTCCATCATCACCTTGTGGCCTGTGGCTTCGGTGAGCACCGTTGTCATTTCGTCTACGCGCGACATAGCATTGAAGTCGATGCAGAATATCAGGTCGGCGTGAGTCATGATTTCAGCCACCTGGTCCTTATGCTTGTCATAGCGCACCACGCGTTCGGTTCCCGGCAGCCAATGCAGAAAGTCGGGATAGGCGTCGGGCACTACCATTGTCACTTTTTTATCACGCTGGGCAGAGAGATAGTCTGTCCACGCCAGGCTTGCACCCATAGCGTCGCCGTCGGGCGACTTGTGGCAAGTCACTACTATCTGTTGGGCGTTGTCAATAAGCTCGTTCAGCTTTTCGGCTTCCGCCGTAGTAAGAAGATTTATTTCCATATAGATGCAAAGGTAGTGCAAGTCGAAGACAATGCAAAGAAAAAACGGAGTTTTTTTCATTTGGCATTGTTGAGATGCAGCCTACCTTATCCAAAGGTAGTGCAAACCGAAGAGAATACAAAATAAACTCGTTTATTTTTATTCTTGAGGTGCCACCTACCTTCACGGCGCAGCCGTAAAGTAGTGCAAGTCGAAGACAATGCAAAGAAAAAACCAATGTTTTTTCATTTTGCATTGTTGAGACGCAGCCAACGTCATTCCAGGTTGGTGCAAACCGAAGCAAATACATCCCCACCTTATTTATATATATCCCCCAAACTTCCGCCAACCTCCTTAAACCTGATTTTGGGGTTTGAAATGATGGTTTCGAGACGCGAAACGCTGATTGCAGGGTTTGCAATGACGGTTTCAAACCCCGAAATTAACTTCTATGCCATCACTGTCGAAAATGCGCGCCGCCCTTGCCCGATGCGCCCGATGGCCGTCGGACTGTCCCTTCGCTCTGATGCCGCCGATGGCTGTGGACGCGCGAAAACAATAGTTGCTGGCAAGTAAACGATGACAACTGATTAAGAAAACAATAGCTGCTGGCAAACAAACGATGACAACTGATTAAGAAAACAATGGCAGCCGACAAGAAAACGATGGCAGCCGACAAGAAAACGATGGCAGCCGACAAGAAAACAATGGTTGCCGACACGAAAACGATGGCAGCCGACACGAAAACGATGGCAACCGACAAGAAAACGGCGAATTTATTTCTTTCTCCGCGTGGTTTGTATTATTTTTGTGGCAGTTATCGCGATGCATCCCGTCTGCTCCCGCTTCAGCGCGCGCGTTTCCGCTCTCCTTGGCGTGATGACCGTGGTGGCGGGAAGCCATTCCTAATGGTTAAAAAAGGTAAATACGTGCAAGGAAATGGCTGCGGCTGCATTTAATAGACGAAACAAAAAGCAAAAGACAGATATGAACAAATTGAAATTCCTTACCCTCTGCCTCGTGTTGGCAGTCTCTTCTTTCACCCTGCAGTCCTGCAACGATGACGATGATAACGGAATCACCTACTTCCCCAATGCGTTGGTCACACTGAAGACCAATGCCGAGACAGGTGCCTTCTATATGCAGCTCGACGATGCCACCACGCTCGTACCTACCAATATCAAGACAGCCCCTTATGGCGGCAAGGAGGTGAGAGCCCTCGTCAACTTCAAGGAAGACCAAAAATCCACCGGACACAATTCACGCTCGGTCTATGTCAACTGGATTGACACCATACGCACCAAACCTATGGTGCTCCATAGTGCCGACGACGACCAGACTTACGGCAAAGACCCGATAGAGGTGGTCAACAGCTGGGCTACGGTGGTCGAAGACGGATATTTCACCCTGCGCTTCCGCACCCTCTTTGGCAGCAACAAGCCCCACGAGCTCAACCTCGTGAAGTGTAACGAACCCTACACGGTGGAAATTCGTCACAATGCCCACGGCGATGTCTCTGGCTATCCTGCCGACGGACTGATAGCTTTCCGTCTCAACCAGCTGCCCGACACCGAAGGCAAGACCGTGCTGCTCACCGTCAAGTGGCAGTCGTTCACTGGCGAAAAGAAGGCGCAGTTCAAGTATTGTACCCGCAAATAACAGTGTTTTGAGTCCCGAGGCCATGCCCCGTAGCGGGTGTGGCCCCACAGGCGACGTGCTATCCTATGCGATTGTATCAAGCAGATATCGAACAACAGATAATACAACTGTTTGGCCGGGGCGATGCCTCGGCCATGCGTCGTCTGTACGACTCCTATGCAGGCGTGCTTGCCGGTATCTGCGCCCGATACATCACCGACGCCGACGACCAGAAAGATGTGCTGCAGGAGTCGCTCATCCAGATTTATACCCATATCTCTTCCTTCACCTATCAGGGCCGGGGCTCGCTCCAGGCATGGATGGCGCGCATCACCATCAACCAGGCGCTGATGTTTCTGCGTGCCCAAGCGTCGACAACCATGATGGGAGAGGTCGAGAACATAGCCGATGACACCACCGACGAACCCGATGTCGCCGGACTCAGCGAGGGCGAAATCCTGGACATGATAAGACGGCTGCCCGTAGGCTATCGCACCGTCTTCAACCTCTATGCCATCGAGGGCAAGAGCCACAAGGAGATAGCCGCAGCGCTCGGCATCAAGCCCGACACCTCGGCGTCGCAGTACAAGCGGGCACGCACAATGCTCGCACAAATGATAAAAGACTATAAAAGACAGATATGACTACCAACGACAAATGGATTAATCGCATACAGCAGAAGATGGAGCATTATGAGGCTGATGTTCCTGAGGGACTGTATGATGATATCGTGGCCGAGATGCAGCGCCGCGGGCTGAAGCCCCTGGCAGCCACCTCGCGCAAAGCCCCTGTAGTGCCTTTGTGGACCCAGCGCATAGCAGCTCTGGCAGCGGTGGCAGCAGCCGTTGTCGTAGCCGTATTTGTGTTTACCCCCTCGGCTCCCGAGATGGCGCCGACAGCCTCATTGCCCACCAGCCATGCGGTGCAGCCCTCTGCCGTAGCCGCTGCCACCGACGCCCAGACTGCTGGCGATCCCAGTTCACTGGTCGCTGCCGTGCGCCGATGGAAGGCAACCTTCAGCCCCACCGCCGTCAAGGAGGTGATGCTCGCCGACAATACCACGCCCGCCGCCATTACACCTATATATAATATAGAGCCCGAGCCCGAATGTGAGGTGATGGAGCAGCGCCCGACCGATGCCGACAGCCAGACTGCCACCAAGCCTGCTGCCACCTCGAAGCCTGTCTCCCCGTCGGGCTCTACCGTCAGAAAGACCGAGCGCAAAGTGGTACATTATCCATCTACCCGCCGCTCCCATCCCATGTCGATTGGCGCCTACGTGCGCGGCGCCCAGTCAGGCAACTCTGTCATCCCTTCCGAACTGCCTGCCGGCAGTGGCTTTTTAGCGGACAATGACGTCTATGGCAGCAGCGATATGATCCACCCCAGCCGTGTGCCCATGCTTCCTATGGGCAGGAGCGGTGGCCGCACCCATCACAAGCTGCCCGTCAAGGGAGGCCTCTCTCTGCGCTACTCGCTCGACGACCGTTGGAGCGTGCAGACCGGCGTCAACTACAGCTATCACTCGTCAGAGATAGAGATGGGCGGCGAGGACATCGACCAGCAGCTCCACTTCATCGGCGTGCCTGTGGCTGTGGGCTACAATGTATGGGGCAACCGCCATGTCAATGTCTATCTCACCGCTGGCGGCGAGGTAGAGAAACTGGTCAAGGGCCGTCGCACGGTGAGCTATACCGGTCAGCAGCGCAACGAAGATGTCAAGATGAGCCGTCCCCAGCTGTCGGTACAGCTGTCTGCCGGCGCCGAGTATCGTGCCACCCGCGCCGTGAGCCTCTATATCGAGCCCGGCGTGTCCTACCACTTCGACAATGGCAGCGGCGTCAGCACCATCTACAACGACAAGCCCTTCGAGTTTGGTCTCAGCATGGGCGTCAGAGTCGATATAAACCGCCGATAAAGCCCCCAATAGACGGCCAAAACCTAAAATAATATTTCTTTTGCTTTGCCTTGTTCTTGGTTTTCATTAATTTTGTGGTATCTTAGCATTAATGAGAACAGAACACGGCAAAGTATGAGACCCATCAAGCATCCATATCTTCCCATCTATTACCTCTCGGTGGTTCTGGGACTGCTGCTTCTTGCTGGCTGTAGCGACAAGAAGACGGTACCTATATACAATACCCCTGAGTACAAACAGATAGAACGCAAGTTGAACGCGGTGGCCGACACCACCGACCTGAAGCATTGGCTCCAAGTCTACCGCCAGTCGGGCAACCGTATGGGCGAGTCTATCGTGCTGCGGCGGTTGGGTAGGGCATATCGTGTAGACAACCAGTTCGGTCGCGCCATCCTTGCCCACAAGCAGGGCCTGGCTGTAGCCGATAGTATCTGCGACACGATGGAAATCGTCAATACCCTCAACGAACTGGGTACCAACTACCGCCGTCTGGGTGCCATGTACCTTGCCACCAGCAGCATGACTCTTGGTCTGGGCTACTGCCAGCAGTGGAGCGACACCACTGCCGCGGCCTTCAAGAGTCAGCTGAAGATACTCAACGGTCTGGGAAAAATCTATTATACCATCCGCAACTACAAGGCAGCCCTCGACTACTTCAGGCGCTCGCTTGCCGGCGAAATCAAGTTGGGCAGCGCTTTTGGTATGGCGCTCAACTATTCTGATATCGGCAGAGTGTTCAGAGCCCAGAACAACCTCGACTCTGCCCAGTTCTATTTCCAGAAATCCATGGAGCAGAAACAGCTCATTAACGACGAGGTGGGTATGGCGCTCATTCGTATCGAGTATGGCGGCCTCTACGAGGATAGGGGCGACTATGCCAAGGCCACTGCCGAGTACGACAAGGCTTATATTACCCTGATGGCCCACTCCGACCGCTATCTCCGCCTGCGGTCCTGCATAAGCCTTGCGCGTGTCTACATCAAGCGACAGATGACCGCCACCGCCATCGAGTATCTGCAGGAGGCCAAGATGACCGCCGACGAAATCAACTCGCCTGGCGACCGCTCGCAGATAGCCCTGCTCTATTATCAGATTTATCGCAAGTCGGGCAATACAGCCAAAGCCCTCGCTGCCTATGTCGACTACAAGAACTGGAACGACACGGTGATGAACCTGGAGAAACTGGGTGATATCCAGAATGTGCAGATAGACGAGCTCATGGCCGACAATACGCGCAAGCTCAACTATGTGCGCAAGGATATGGACCGTATGCGCAAGCAGCAGGAGAGTGGATGGCTCGTGTTTACGCTCATCATGGTAGGTATGATAGTCCTCTTGGCGTTCTCCTATTACCTCCTGCGCATCCGCACCCGCACGCTTGCCGCCTACAGGGAGTTCCGCGACGCCCGTGTGCGCTTCTTCGCCAATATCTCGCACGAACTGCGCACACCGGTGACCATCATCCAGTCGGCGGGCAACTCCATAGAGTCGCAGACCGACAACCAGCAGATACGCGACGAGGTGTCGCAGCTTCAGGCAGCCTCTCGTCGTCTGCTCCATCTGGTAGACAGTGTGGTGGATATCACCAATATCAGCATCAGACCCGTCGACGAGGCACAGTGGTGTCACGACGACATCGTGGGATATGTACGCATGCTGGTCGAAGCCTATCGCCATGAGGCCGCGAAGCGCCAGATACGTCTTGTGGTGACCTCCAAGCGCAACAAGATAGAGGCCGACTTCGTGCCCGATTATGTCGACAAGATTCTTGGCAATCTGCTGACCGATATGTTGCACCATGCCTACAACCAGTCCGACCTCTATATCAGCATGTCTATCGAGAGGCGCATGCTCAGGCTCGAACTCAAGGACCGCGGCCAGGGTATGCCGCCCGAGGTGGTCAAAGACCTGCTCAAGCCCTATGACAGCAAGAATACCTCTGAAATCTATATGTATGTGGGGCTGAATATCCAGGCGGTGCAGGCAGCCATACGAGCTATGGGTGGCGATATCAAGTTGAAGAGCAAGCTGGGCGAGTATGCCCAGTTCATCATCACCCTCCCCCTGCGTCATGGCGACCACGATTATCCTCGCCTCACCGAGCAGAAGACCCTCCACACTCCTGCCGCTCTATCTCCTGCCGATGCCGACATGGCCCCTGTCGTCGAAGCCGATGCCGACAACAAGCCACGCATACTCATCGTCGAAGAGTCGGCACAGGTGGCCCGCTACGTTGCCGACCAGCTGAAGAATCATTACAAGGTGTTCTTTGCCTCCAATGGTGAAGACGGTCTGCATAAAATCAGTATTGCCGCGCCCGACCTGATTATCACCGACGGCGTGTTGCCCGTCGTTGATGGCTATCAGCTCTGCGAGGGTGTGCGTGCGCAGGCTGCCACCTGTCATATCCCCATCGTCATGGTGTCGTCAGACTCTTCGGTGCGTGGTCGCATGAAGGGTTTTCAGGCTGGTGCCGACGCCTATCTGCTCAAGCCGTTCCGTGCCGACGAACTCCTGATGCGCGTAAGTCTACTGCTCCAGCAGCGGCGTATGCTGCGCGACAAGTATGCTGGCTCCGTGCCGGTTGTCGACGATGCCGACGGGCAGGTAGAGACCACCGACCGCACTCCCGACTTCATCGACGAGGTGCAGCAGTATGTAGACAGCCGTATCGGCGAAGGCGACATAGACCTCGCCGACCTGGCGGCTCGCTTCGGGGTCACCCGTGCCACCTTCACGCGTAAGGTCAAGCAGCATACGGGCCTCACCTCGGCGGCATATATCACCTCGCGCCGCATCCGAAAGGCTTGCGAACTCCTGCAGACCGCCGACATGACGGTGGCTCAGGTGGCAGAGGCGTGCGGATACAGCGACACCGCCTACTTCATCATGGTATTCAGAAAGAGCATGAACAAGACGCCCAAGCAGTACAAGGACGAGTGGCTGAAGCCTTAGTCTGTTATCCTGCGGCAGCCTTCTGATGTCTATATATATAATAAGGTAAGGACTTGGAGCAGTCACACTCCAAGTCCTTACCTTATTATATATACGCGCGTGGGTCGCCCGCCAGCAGGGGGCGATGGCGGTTTATCTTATGATTTCCTTGGCACGCTCCAGAGCCAGGTTGATGTGGCTGCAGATGTTCTCTTTGCCCACAATCTGGTAGAAGCCTGCGTGCTCGAGCACCTGTTCTACCTTGGGAGTCACTCCCGACAGCACAATCTGTATGCCCTCCTTGCGGCTCATCATACACAGATTGGTGAGGTTGTGTATGCCGGTAGAGTCGACAAACGGCACCTTACGCATACGGATGATGCGCACCTTGGGGCGGTCGCCGAAGTTGGCCATGATTTCCTCAAACTTGTTGCCGGCACCGAAGAAGTAGGGGCCGTTGATTTCGTACACCTCCACGCCGGTGGGGATGGTGAGGTGCTCGTTGTTCTCCAGTCTCACGTCGGTCTCGTCGGTCAGGTCTATCTCGTCCATGATTACCTTGACATCGCTGGTCTCAGCCATACGCTTCATGAAGAGCAGACAGGCGATGATGAGGCCCACCTCGATGGCTATGGTCAGGTCGAAGAGTATGGTCAGGATAAAGGTGATAAGCAGCACGCTGACATCGCTCTTGGGGTTCTTCATCAGCATGGCAAACGAGCGCCAGCCGCTCATGCCGTACGACACCACCACCAGCACGCCTGCCAGACACGCCATGGGGATATACTGCGCCAGCGGCATGAGGAAGAGGAAGATGAGCAGCAACACCACCGCATGGATGATGCCGGCTACAGGGGTGCGGCCGCCGTTGTTGATATTGGTCATGGTGCGGGCTATGGCTCCGGTGGCAGGGATGCCGCCGAAGAGGGGCGAGGCGAGGTTGGCCAGACCCTGTCCGATGAGCTCGGTATTGGAGTCATGGTGATGGCCTATCACACCGTCGGCCACCGTGGCAGAGAGCAGACTCTCTATGGCGCCGAGGATGGCAATGGTAAGCGCCGGCGACACCAGGCTCTTGATGATATCCCACGACAGGGCGGGCACGGTGGCGCTGGGCAGTTCGCTGTTGATAGAGAAGCGGTCGCCTATGGTCTCTATGCTTGTCACGCCATAAAACTGCTTGAGTATCAGAGTCGCCAGGGTCATCACGATGATAGCCACCAGCGAGCCGGGAATCTTCTTGCTGAATCGGGGCGTGAGCGTGATAATCACGATGCTCACTATGCCCACCATCGCCGTCCACCAGTCTATCGTGCTGATGTCGTGGAAGTAGGCTATCCACTTCTCGGTGAAGTCAGAAGGTACCGTCGCCATAGTCAGACCCAACAAGTCCTTGATTTGGGTGGTAAAGATGGTTACGGCGATACCGCTCGTAAATCCCACCACGATAGGATAGGGTATATACTTGATGATGGTACCCAAGCGGAGTACGCCGAAGAGTATCAGGAACACGCCTGCCATAAGTGTAGCGATGGTGAGTCCCTGTATGCCGTATTGCTGTATGATGCCGTAGATAATGATAATGAATGCACCTGTAGGTCCGCCTATCTGCACGCGGCTTCCGCCGAATACCGACACCATGAAGCCTGCCACGATGGCGGTGATGATGCCCTTCTCGGGCGTTACGCCCGAAGCGATGCCAAAGGCGATGGCCAACGGCAGGGCTACGATGCCCACGATGATGCCGGCCATGAGGTCTTGCATAAATTTACTACGGTTATAGTGTTTCAGGGTAGAAACCAGTTTGGGTTTGTACGTAAATACTTGCATAAGTGTTGTTGCTAAAACGGTAATAATGTAAGTGTCCTTAAAAACGACTGCAAAGGTATCATCTTTTGTCCACACATCGGTGCTGGCGCGGTGTCTTTCTTCGTTTTCATGGTGTCTTATTGACCTGTATCATTGGCCCCTGCACCCCAGTAAACCAAACAGCGGCTGCCGTCTCTACTCTACAGATGACGGCAGCCGCTGTGGCGATAGTGGTGTCTGGCGTGTTACAACTCGTTCTTGTGCAGTTCGGCCAGGAGTTTGGTGCTCTGGCAGTGCAGGTCGATGTGGCGCTGCAGTTTCTGATAGATATTGTTGATTTCCTCGTAGTAGACCAGCGCGGTGATTTCTCCCTGCTTCAGCGCTTTGGCAAAGAGGGCGATACTCTCGTTCATCATCTTGACGTCGCTGTGGTCGAGCACCTGCTGCAGCCCCTTGAGCTGCTGGTAGCGCGACCTGATAGAGGCCTCGGCTTCCTGGCGCGACTGCATCACCTGTATCTCGGCACTCTGCTTGCGCTCACGGGCAGCCTTGATTTTCTTGCTGTTGCTGTAGAGCGGGAAGCTCATGCCCACCATCATTCCGTTGACAGGCTCTCCCTCCTCGGTGTTCCTGCGGTAGCCCACCGTGAGGTTGGGCAGCCACTCGCTCTTCTGTATCTTCATGTCCATCTCGGCAGTCTTGAGTGAGGCTTCGGCTGTCTTGATGTCGGCGTCGTTGGCCAGCGCCAGCGCTTCAAACGACTTGTAGTCTGTGATGGCTGCAAACTCAGGCATGGTGGTCATGTTGACCTCTATGGCCTGTCCGCCGTTGAGCTGCTGGAGCTGTTGGAGCAGCAGTATGCGCTCGTTGCGCGCTTCGGTCACCAGGGCTTTCACCTCCATGACATCGAGTTTCACCTTGTTGAGTTCCAGGATGTTGGCGTCGCCCACCTCCATACGCTGCTCGTACATACTGCGCAGTTGCTCACTGCCCGTGAGACGCTGGTTGAGCATACTGAGCGTCTGGTTGAGGCGTATGATGTCCAGGCAAATCAGCTCGGCCTCGAGCAGCATGTCCCTTCTCTGCTTGAGCAGCTGCTGCTGGCCGGCGTTCCTCTGCATGCCTGCGAGCCGGCTGCAATCCTTGTACTTGGTAGGAAACTTGATTTCCTGGCTGACCACGAGCTCGCTCTCGACCACGCCCGAATATCCCTTCTTGAAGAAAGGACTGTATTCGACCGATGGGCCGCCCAGCGCGTTGTCGGCCTTGATGTCCAGCACGTCGGCCTCGCTTTTGTGTGCCTGTGCCTTGAGCGTCAGGTTGTTGGCGGCTATCTGCCTGAGTATGTCGCCGATGCTGTCTGTGCCGGTGGCTGCTGCCGTCAGCGTAGCGAGCATGGCGCTAATTGCGATGAGATATCTTTTCATAAATGATAGGTATGATAAATGCGTTGAGTAATGTCGAACTGATGAGTCCGCCCAGTATCACCTTGGCCATGGGCGACTGTATCTCGTTGCCGGGCAGGTCGCCGCCGAGTGCCAGCGGCACCAGAGCCAGCGCCGAGGTGAGGGCTGTCATGAGTATGGGGTTGAGTCGTGAGAGTGAGCCTTCGATGATGGCTTCCTTCACGGTCTTGCCCTCTTCGGTGCGCAGCCGCTTGTACTCGGTGATGAGCAGCATGCCGTTGCGCGTGGCGATGCCGAAGAGCGAGATGAAGCCGATGATGGCGGGAATGCTCACCTCGCCGGTGGTGAAGACGATGGCAAAGATGCCGCCGATGAGCGCCAGTGGCAGATTGAGCAGTATCACACCGGCCTCCATCGTGCTGCGGAACTGCATGAACAGCAGCAGGAAGATGATGGCGATGGCTATCGTGCAGGTGAGATAGAGCACCCGTGAAGCATGCTCCTGGCTCTCAAACTGTCCACCATACTCTATATGATAGCCCTCGGGCAACTGGATATTGTTGTCTACCGCAGTCTTGATGTCGGCCACCACGTCGCTCAGTGCCCTGCCGGTGGTGTTGGCAGAGATGACTATCTTGCGCTGGGTGTTCTCGCGGTTGATGGTGTTGGGGCCGGCGCTCGATATGATGTCGGCCACATCGGACAGAGGCACCTTGCGTCCGTCCTGCGTGTCGATGATCAGGTCGCTTATCTCGTTGTAGTTGGCGGCCTTGACCACCAGGTTGAACGCTCTGCCCGCCTCGTACACCTGCGATACGGTCTCGCCCGCCAGATTGACAGCCAGAAACTCGTTGAACTCGGGCAGCGTGATGCCGTTGCGTGCCAGCAGTTCGCGCCGTGGCACTATCTTGAGTTCCGGACGCTCTATCTGCTGTTCCACGTTGAGGTCGGTGATGCCGTCGATGTCCTTGCAGGCCTTCTTGATCTGGTTGCCTATGGTGTACATCTTGTTCAGGTCGCTGCCAAAGAGCTTGATGGCTATGCTCGCCTGCGTGCCCGACAGCATGGCATCGATGCGGTGGGATATGGGCTGACCTATCTCGATGTTGGCGCCCGCCAGCACCGACAGGCGCTGCCTCACGTCGTTCTGCACCTCTTCGTGCCCGCGGTCTTTGAGCTTGAACGGAGCTTCTATCTCGCTCACGTTGACGCCCAGCGCATGCTCGTCGAGCTCGGCGCGGCCTGTCTTGCGTGCCACGGTGGTTATCTCGGGCACCTGCAGCAGGAGCCTCTCCGCCCGTGCGCCTATGGAGTCGCTCTCTTCGAGCGAGATGCCCGGGAGCGAAGATATGTTGATGGTAAACGAGCCCTCATTGAACTTGGGCAGGAAGCTGCTGCCTAAAGAGAAGAATGTGGCAAGAGCCGCCACCAGCAGCACGGCGGTAGAGCCTATCACCCATCGCGTATGGCCCAACACCCATGTCAGCGCCTGCTGGTAATACCCCTTGAGCCATACTGCCACAAAGGCCTCCTTGCCCATCTCGCCATTGCTCTTGCCGAGCAGATAGCTGCAGAGCACGGGCGTAAGCGTGATCGCCACCAGCGTCGACGCCATGAGCGCCGTCACAAAGGCGATGCCCAGTGGGATGAGCATGCGGCCCTCCATGCCACTGAGGAAGAACAGCGGCGCAAAGCTCACGATGATGATAAGGGTAGAGTTGAGGATGGGCATACGCACCTCGCGCGAGGCCTCATAGACCAGCCGGATGATGGGCACGCGCTCGGCCTCGGGCAACTGCCGGTTCAGCCTGATGTGCTTGTAGACATTCTCCACATCGACTATGGCGTCGTCAACCAGCGACCCGATGGCTATCGCCAGACCGCCCAGGGTCATGGTGTTGATGCTTATGCCGAGGGCGTTGAGCACTATCATCGCCACGAGAAACGACAGGGGGATGGTGACCAGCGAGATGATGGTGGTGCGCACATTGGCAAGGAATATCATCAGGATGATGACCACAAAGATGGCTCCCTCGATGAGTGACTTCTTCACATTGTCGATGCTGCTGCTGATGAAGTCGGCCTGGCGGAAGATGTTGGTAGAGATATGCACGTCGGCGGGCAGATTGCCTTTGAGCTCGTCGAGCGCATGGTCCAGATGGGCTGTCAGGTCGAGCGTACTGGTGTTGGGCTGCTTGGTCACGGTAAGCAGCACGGCGGGGTGAGCCCGTTCGCTGGCCACGCCCAGCTTGGGCGACTGGCTGCCTACGCGTATGTCGGCCACATCGGCAAGGGTGATGACGCTCTCACCGCTCTTCTTCACCGCACTGGCCTCGAGCTTGTCGATATCGTTGGTCGAGGTGATGCCGCGTATGATGTACTCGTTGCCGTACTTGTAGCACACGCCGCCGTTGGTATTGGTGTTCATGCCGCGGGTGCAGGCCATCACGTCGGCGAGGCTTACGCCGAAGTGCTTCATCTTGCCGGGGTTGATGAGTATCTGGTACTCCTTGATGTCGCCACCGTGGACGCTCACCTGGGCCACGCCACCGGTAGAGAGCAGCCGTGGGCGGATAACCCAGTCGGCGTAGGTGCGCAGGTCTTGCATGGAGGTCTTGTCGCTGGTAAGGCTCACGATGAGCACTTCGCCCAGGATAGACGACTGAGGGCCCAGCACGGGAGCACTCACACCGGCAGGCATCTGCTCGCCAATGGCAGAGAGCTTCTCGCTCACGATCTGGCGCGCCAGGTAGATGTCGGTGCCCCAGTCAAACTCTACCCAGACGACAGAGAAGCCGTGGGTAGACTGCGAGCGCACGCGGCGCACGCCGGTGCTGCCGTTGACCGCCGACTCGATAGGGAAGGTCACCAGCTGTTCGACTTCCTCGCTGGCCATGCCGCCAGCTTCGGTCATGATGACCACTGTGGGAGCGTTGAGGTCGGGGAAGACGTCGACCTCGGTCTTGGCGGTAGAGTAGAGGCCGGCGATGACCAGCAGTACAGCCAAGACCAGTATGAGTATTCTGTTCTCGAGCGAGAACTTGATGATCCTGTTCAGCATGATATTACAGTATAGAGGTGGGCTTAATGGTTATGGTTGTGGGCGGGGATAGCGTTGGAAGCCGAGGCCAGCTTGACCTGTATGGCGCCACGCGTCACCACGCGGTCGCCGGCCTTCACACCGCTTTTGATTTCGATGCGCTCGCCGTCGCTTTCACCGAGAGTCACCTCCTGCTTCTGATAGCCCTCGGCGTCTTTCTGTATATAGATATAGTGTAAGCCCTGTTCCTCGGTGATGGCTGTCAGGGGCAGCGTGATGACCTGTTGGCGCTCATGGGTGATGAGGTAGATGTCGGCATAGGAGCCCTGGACCACGTCGCCGGTATTGTTGAACTCGAAGATTACGGGTATGTAAGAGTTGTTGACCTCGGCAGAGCGTCCATACGACTGGATGTGTCCGCCCATCTGGCTGATGTCGTAGAGGCGGTTGCTGTAGCTGGTGCTGAACTTGGCGCTTCGGATGTTGTTGAGCTCGTTGAAGCGGCGCTCGGGCACCTCGGCACGCAGATACAGATGCTTGTTCTGGGTGATGATGGCCAGAGGCTGGCCCGCTTCGACGTAGTCGCCGCCGTTGACCAGACACTGCTTGATATATCCGCCGCGCGGAGCTGCGACCACTACGCCGCCGGCACTGCGGGTCTTCTGCATGCTGGTATAAGTAAGTTTGGCGGCTTCGTATTCGGCTTTGGCCACAGCGAAGTCTTTCACGCTGATAATCTTGTCCTTAATCAGCGCCTGGGCACGGGTGTAGTCGCGCTCGGCACGCTCAAAGTCTATCTTGGCACGCTGCACAGGGTCGCCGTCGGCCACCTGCATGCCTGCCGAGGTGATGGAGAAGAGGGTAGTGCCGCCTGTCACTTTCAGGCCTTCGCTCACATGACCCATGTGGGCCACGCGGCCACTGATGGTGGCCACCACGGTGGTCTCGTCGCACGAGGCAGCCATGACCTTGCCGCTGGTGTGGATGACGCCATGAAAGTTGGCCGGCTTGACGGTCTCGACCTTTACGCCGGCAGCGCGTGCCTTCTCGGGTTCGAGTATTATCTCGTCGCCGTGGTCCTGGTCTGCATGGCCGTGACCCTCATGGCCAGCCTCTTCGGTCTCGTGGTCGTGACTTCCTTCTCCGTCGGCATGGGCGTGATGGCCGCAGGCCGCTATACATGCTGCCATAGACAGCAGCGATAAGTAATATAAACCTGTTTTCAACATATATGTAATGATTATAGTGCAAAGATACGCACATTTTCTTGCAACCGGGTTGCATATTTGGCCCCCCTCCCTCTCTCGTGACGGCAGAGAGCGAGGCGGGAGAGGGCAGATGGAGGTCTGCAAGGTGCGTGGGCTGGCTCGTATCATAAGTCACGTGGTCTCGTAACGTATGACGCGCGGTCACGTGACGTATGATACGGACTCACGTATCAAATGATACGAGCCGTCAGTGACCATCAGTAACGGCGTGGAGCACGTGAGGGATGTGCGGAAATATGCAGGCTGCCATGCAGTATGGGCTGTGACGGCCGGCAACGTAACTGCCGGAAAAACAACAGCCGCACCTGTGGGTGCGGCTGCAGTGTCGTTTCATCCTGGGATGAAAGTATAAGGTATGAGGACTTGTCATGGAGATGCCGGCGGCAATGACGGCTCAGCCCTCTCTCAGAAAGTCGAGCGCCTCGCTTATCTCCTCTTCGCCGACTATCTGGTTGATGTGTATCTCGCCCACATCGCTGAGCAGGGTGACATTGATGTCGGTGCCCGTGTTCTTCTTGTCGTGGTGCATCAGGGCGAGCAGCTGCGGATAGTCGTCGCAGGTGATGGCAGGGGTACCATAATACTGGCAGATGTAATGGAGCGTCTGGCGCAACTTGTCGGCGGGGAAGCCCAGCCTGGTGGCGCTGAGATAGAGTTCGGCCACGATGCCGTAGGCCACGGCATAGCCATGCAGGATGGGGGTGCGCTGTAGCAGCAGGCTCTCTATGGCGTGGCCCACGGTATGGCCCAGGTTGAGCGCCTTGCGCAGCCCCTGCTCCAGTGGGTCTTGGGCCACGATGTCTTCCTTGACCTTGACCGAGTCGGCAACGAGCCTGCCCAGAAGGCTATAGTCGGGCGCGGCGAGGTCGAACTGCAGCAGACTGGCCCACTGGGCGGTGGTAGAGATGAGGCCGTGCTTGAGCATCTCGGCATAGCCCGAGCGCAGGTTCTCGCCGTCGAGCGTGGCAAGGAAGTCGGCGCACAGCAGCACGAAGCGTGCCTCGGCAAAGACGCCAATCTCGTTTTTCAGTCCGCCGAAGTTGACGCCGGTCTTTCCGCCCACCGAGGCGTCGACCATGCCCAGCAGCGAGGTGGGGATATTGATGAAGTTGATACCCCGCTTGAAGGTGGCTGCCGCCATGCCGCCGAGGTCGGTCACCACGCCTCCGCCCAGGCAGATGACCAGCGAGTGGCGCGTGGCACCATGCTCCTGAAGCTGTTGCCATACGGCGGTGAGGGTAGTGAGGTCCTTGTGGGCGTCGCTGGGCTCGATGGTGATGGTGATGACATCGCGCAGACAGCGGAAGGTGCTGAGCCTGCCCATGCAGTGGGCATGGGTGTTGCGGTCGGCGATGACAAAGATGCGGTCGTGCTCACACTCGGCTATCGCCATGGTGAGGTCGCGCTCGAGGTCGGTGGTAAGGATTACCTGCTGATGTTTATTGGATAGTGTTTCGGTTGGTTTCATAACATAATGCTCTTTTTGTATAGCAAGGACAAAAGTAGGCAAAACTAAGGAGAAAGTATCTAACACAGTGATAACAATTAAGAGTTTTTAAGATAAAAGTGTCGCCGTTTGCGCACATCCCGCTGACAGTGTGCATAAAAATGATGAGGCTCACGATTAAACCTTTGGCCCGTGGAGGCGTCAAAAAACTAACAAAGCAACACATACGAAACAACAATGAAGAACAAGACACTGCTACTACTGCTGCTACTGCTGCTATCGTCTGCGATGACGATGGCCCAAGAGCGGCTCGTCACGGGCCAACTCTTTGACCCCGAGAGCAAGGAGCCCATCGAGCAAGCCTCGGTGCAGCTGCTCAATGCCGACAGCACCTATGCCGGAGGTACGCTGAGCAACGAACAGGGCGTATTCAAACTGCGCATCAAGAAAGACGGCAAATACCGTCTGCGTATATCAAGTATAGGCTATCAGACCATCGTGAAGCGCATCGTGATAAGCGACGGCAAGAACCTGGCCCTCGGCAAGATGGAGATGAAGACCGACGCCGTGGTGCTCAAGGAGACCCAGGTGGTAGGGCAGGCACTCAAGGTGACGGTCAAGGAAGACACCTTTATATATAATAGCGCCGCCTATCGCACACCCGAAGGCTCGACCATCGAGGAACTGGTGAAGCAGCTGCCGGGCGTGGAGGTCGACGAAAACGGCAAGATAACCCACAACGGCAAGGAGGTGAAGAAGATACTGGTAGACGGCAAGGAGTTTATGACTGGCGACACCAAGATAGCCATGAAGAATCTGCCCACCTCTATCGTGGAGAAAATCAAGGCCTATGACGAAAAGAGCGACCTGGCGCGCATCACCGGCGTCGACGACGGCGAAGAGACCACCGTGCTCGACTTCGGACTGAAGAAGGGCATGAACCGCGGCACCTTTGCCAATGTAGACCTGGGTTTGGGCAACCACAGCCGCTATGCCGAGAGAGGCATGGGCGCATACTTTGACGACAAAAACAGGTTCATGATGTTTGGCAGTGCCAACAACGTGAACGATATGGGTTTCCCCGGTGGTGGCAGAGGCCGCTTCGGGGCCGGCCGTCAGGGTCTGAACGCCGCCAAGATGCTGGGGTTCAACTATAACTACGAGAAAGTCAAGAAGATAAAGATAGACCTGAGTGCATTCTGGCGCCACAATGACGGCGATGCCTTCACACGCAGTTCGGCAGAGAACTTCGTCAATACCACTGGTGCCTTCTCCAACAGTATACGGCAGAACTACTCGCGCAGCGATAGCTGGAATGTACAGGGAAGACTGGAGTGGCAGCCCGACACGATGACCAACATCATGTTCAGGCCCACATTGTCGTGGTCGAAGAGCGACGGACTGACCACCTCGACCTCGGCATCGTTTAATGCCGACCCCTATCTCTACTCAGAGAGTCCGCTCGACGACAGCGAACTGGAAGAGATAAGCCGTGAGGGCATCGTGGTCAACTCGCAGAAGAGCAACTCGATAAACTACAGCAACAGCAAGAACCTGAGCGGTATGCTGCAGGTGAACCGCAAGCTCAACACGCGTGGACGCAGCATCACATTCGGTGCGGGCGGAGGCTACGGCGAAAGCGACAGCGAGAGCATGTCACTCAATGCCACCCGACTGTGGCTCAAGCAGACCGCAGAGGGTCTGGACTCGACCTATCAGACCCACCGCTACAATCTGATGCCCACCGACAACTACAACTACCGGCTGTCGGCGACCTTCACCGAACCCCTCTTCAAGGGCGCCTTCCTGCAGCTGCGCTACAACTTCAGATACAACCACAGCAAGAGCGACCGCTCTACCTACGACTTCAGCAGACTGAGCAGCAGCGTCTTTGACGGCGTCAACCCCGAGTACCGCGGTTGGGGCGACTATCTCAACCTGCTGCCCGGCACGCTGCCCGACTATCTCGACCAGACGCTGAGCCGCTACTCGGAATACAACAACTATATCCACGAGATGAACCTGACCTTCAGGCTCATCAAGAGCAAGTATCAGCTCAACGCCGGATTTATGGTGCAGCCCCAGCGTTCGAAGTATATCCAGGACTATCAGGGAGTGCATGTCGACACGGTGCGCACGGTAACCAATCTGTCGCCTACATTTGATTTGCGCTACCGCTTCAACCGCCAGCACCAGTTGCGCATACGCTATCGCGGCACCACGAGCCAGCCCAGCATGAGCCAGCTGCTCGACATCACCGACGACAGCAACCCGCTCGACATCTCGAAGGGTAACCCCGGACTGAAGCCCTCGTTTACCAATGACTTCAATCTCTTCTACAACAACTTCATCACCAAGCGTTCGCAGTTTGTCAATGCCAATCTGTCGTTTCAGACTACGCGCAACTCAATAAGCAATATGGTGACCTATGACGAGGTGACTGGCGGGCGCACCAGCCGTCCGGAGAACATCAACGGCAACTGGAGCATCGGCGGAGGACTGCTCTACAACACCTCTATCGACTCGACCGGTACGTGGTATACCAATACCAACACCGATGCCAGATTTGCCAACAACGTGAGCTACCTCACCCTGGACCGTACAAGCGGTGTGCAGAAAAACCGCACCCGCACGCTCAATCTGCGCGAACAGCTCAATGTGGGTTATCGTAAGGGATGGGCTTCGATAGAACTCAACGGGTCGGTCAACTATATGCACGGCCGCAACCAGTTGCAGAGCCAGAGCAACCTCGATACATGGCAGTTCAGCTATGGAGCCACGTTCAGCCTCAATACCCCCTGGGGTACGGCACTCTCTACCAATATCTCCGAAAGCAGCCGCCGTGGATATAACGACAACTCGATGAACACCAACGAGCTGATATGGAACGCTCAGGTATCGCAGGGCTTCCTCAAGGGCAAGCCCCTCACCGTGCTGCTCCAGTTCTACGACCTGCTGCACCAGCAGAGCAACTTCAGCCGTACCATCGACGCCTTCCAGCGTAGCGATACATGGTATAACAGCATCAACAGCTATGCCATGCTCCATGTGGTCTATCGCTTCAATATGTTTGGCGGCAAGAACGCCCGTCAGGGTATGCGCAGACGAGGCGACATGGCTCCCGGCGATATGCCCCAGGGTCGTCCGCAGGGTGGTCGCGGATATGGAGGTCCGCCTCCCGGCGGTATGCCTCCCCGCGGGCCAGGTATGGGCATCTGACTTGATGGCCGACAACCAAAATGGGCTGCAACTCACGTCTTGTAGAGTTGCAGCCCATTTGGGTTGGTGGATGAGGGATGACCGCCTACAGCCCGTAGAGATGGCTGATGAGCACCTTGACGCCTATGGCTATCAGGATGAGGCCGCCCAAGAGCTCGGGCTTGATGCGCCGCGTGACGGTCGAACCGAAACGGATGCCGAGCAGATAGCCGATGACCGAGAAAAGCGCGGAGACGAGTCCGATGATGGTCAGAGGTTCTGCCAGATCGACCGACGAGCGATAGCCGGTACAGGCAAACGAGATGCCTATGGCAAGGGCGTCGATGCTGGTGGCTACCGCCAGTACCAGCTGGGTGCGCAGCGATGTGGGGCAGAAGCTCTGGCGCTCTTCGGGCAGAAAGGACTCGTGTATCATCTTGCCGCCGAGAAACAGCAACAGTGAGAAGGCTATCCAGTGGTCGTAAGCCTCTAACTGGCGGGCAAAGAGCGAGGTGCCGAGCCATCCGATGTAAGGCATAAACGCCTGGAAAGCGCCGAAGAAGAAAGCGGTAAGGAGTATGGTGCGCCACTGGCGGCGGCGCAGGATGACGCCACACACGGTGGAGACCGTGAAGCAGTCCATGGCGAGGGCTACGGCGAGTAGCAGCAGTTCGAGAGTGTCGGCCATCACCTATATATATTATAATAAGGTGTCGAGGGTGCCCAGGATGCGCTCTATCTCGGCTGGGAAGTGCTGCATCTCGAGCTCGTGTTCCTTGCGGGCGATGTCGTCGACGGTGTCGGTGGGCAGGAGCGGGGTGGAAAACTGGCTGATGATGGCTCCGCCGTCTATCTCGTCACTCACCCAGTGGATGGTCATGCCGGTCTCGGTGTCTCCGGCAGCCTTGACAGCCTCGTGGACATGGCGTCCATACATGCCTTTGCCACCATAACGGGGCAGAAGGGCAGGATGGATGTTAATCATGCGGTGGGCGTAAGCGGTAGTGAGCGTCTCGGGAATGAGCGAGAGAAATCCGGCGAGGACAATGAAGGTGACGTGATAGTCGGTCCGCAACATACGGACAAACTGCGGACTTGCCAGTTCTTCTCTGTTGACCACGAGGGTAGGGATGCCATAAGGCTCTACACGCGCCAAAGCTCCGGCCTTGGCACTGCTGCTCACCACCAGCGCCACGTTGACCTCGGGATGGTGGGCGAAATGTCGGATGATGTTCTCGCAGTTGGTACCACTGCCAGATACAAAGATGGCAAGATTATGCTTCATCGTCGTTGCCCCAATCAAAGTCGTCATCAATATCGTCGAAGTCCAACAATGCCGGGTCGACAAAGGCGTCCATGGCACGTCGGTCTTTCTTGGTGGGGCGTCCGGTTCCGCGCGCTCTGTCGACAAATCCGCTGATGCGGCTCATCTCCAGCAGTTCGTACTGCTTGGGGTCGGTGACATTCTCGTAAATCTCGGGAATGAGCTTGGCTCCCACGCGCTGCTCGATGGGCTGGAGTATCTTGAACGAATAGGTGATGGGCGGTTTGCGCACCGACACCACATCGCCAGCCTTGACCATGCGTGCCGGCTTGACATTGATGCCATCGATGGTGACGCGTCCGTTCTTGATAGCGTCGACGGCTATGCTGCGTGTCTTGTATATGCGCGCAGCCCACAGCCACTTGTCTATACGTGCCTCGGTTTTCATTTCTTTCCCAGTTTGTTGTATTGGTTCATGGTGATGTCGATACCAGCCAGCACAAAGCTCTTGATGATGTCGACGGCAATGTCAATGCTGGGCTTGAGCTTGAGCAGGTCGTCATCGGAGAATCGGCCCAGTACCCAATCGACCTGGGCGCCACGGGGGTAGTCTCCGCCGATGCCCATGCGCAAGCGGGGATAGTCCTGGCCAATGAGCTGCTGGATATGCCCCAGTCCGTTGTGGCCGCCGTTGCTGCCGTTGGCCTTCAGACGGAAGGCGCCTACGGGCAGGGCGACGTCGTCGGAGATGACGAGCAACCGCTTCTGGTCAATGTTCTCCTTGTTCAGCCAGTAGCGCACTGCGTTGCCGCTGAGGTTCATGAAGGTGGTGGGCTTGAGCAGAAAAACCTTGCGTCCCTTAATCGATGTCTCTGCCACGAAACCATAACGCTTATCCTCAAAAACAATATTGGACGCCTTAGCAAAAGCGTCCAATACCATAAAACCTGTATTGTGTCGGGTATCCTGATACTCAGCACCGGGGTTACCCAGACCACAAATCAAAAATTTGTCCATTCGCTATCAATTAAGCCTGAGCGGCGGCAGCAGCAGCGGCAGCAGCCTGACGGGTCATCTTAATAGAGCAAACGATAACTTCCTTAGCATTGGCAATCTCAAGGCCCTCGAAACTCAGCTCACCAACCTTGATGCTCTTACCAATCTTGAGAGCGGTAACGTCAACGTCGAGGTGCTCGGGAATCTGCTGATAAGGAGCGGTAACGTTGAGCTTGCGCATAGAGAGGTTCATACGACCACCATCGCGAACACCCTGAGCCAGACCTACGAGGCGAACAGGAATACCGATAGTGATAGGCTTCTGGTCGTTAACCTCCAGGAAGTCGATGTGCATAACGGCGTCTGTCACGGGGTCAAACTGAAGTTCCTTCAGGATTGCGGTGTGAGACTCGCCGTCGATGATGAGGTTGATAACATAAACATGGGGAGTGTAAACAATCTTGCGGAGGTCGCTCATAGCTACAGCAAATGCTAAAGCTACAGGCTTGTTGTCCTCTTTTGCCTCACCATAAAGATTACAAGGAACCATGCCCTGCTTACGAAGATGTTTAGAAGCTTTTTTACCAAGGTCTGTACGCTTCTGACCTGTTACATTAATCTCTTTCATAATGTGTTACTCTAAATTATTAATTAATTCGCCATCACACTGAGATGCGAAAAGCGCTGCAAAGGTAGCCTTTTTCCTCGGATTATGCAAAGAATTTCTAAAAAAACATTTATTTTCAGCGTTTTTATTGCATAGAATTTGTTTTTTGACTATTTTTGTAGCGAAAATAAAAGAAACACCAATTATTATTAGAGAATGATAAACAGAGAATTGATTAGAACTAAGGTAGTTCAGTTAACCTACGCCTACTACCAAAACGGCAACAAGAACATGGAGAATGCTGAAAAGGAGTTGTTGTTTAGCCTCTCCAAGGCTTATGACCTTTACAACTATCTGTTGCTGTTAATCGTCGAGATTTCAAGAGAGGAAAGACGTCGATTTGATATTCTCACAGCTCGTGCGGAGCGTGAAGGCACAGACAAACCATCCAACAAATTTGCTTTTAACAAGTTCGCCATCCAGCTCGAGGAGAACAAGATGCTCAACGCTTTCCTGGAAGACAAGAAGCTCACCTGGGAAAACGACAAGGAGTTTATCCGCGGCAAGTGCAATCAGATAGAGCAGAGTGAAGTATATAAGGAATATATGGACAGCGATGACGATTCTTATGAGGCTGACCGTGAAGTGTGGCGCAAGCTCTATAAGATGCTCATTCAGGACAATGCCGAGCTCGATGCCATTCTGGAAGAGAAGAGTCTCTATTGGAATGACGACAAAGAGATAGTAGATACCTTCGTACTGAAGACCATCAAGCGCTTCGACCCTGCCAACAAGGGCAACCAGGAACTCCTGCCCGAATACAAGGACGAGGAAGACCGCGAGTTTGCACGCAAGCTGTTCCGCGCTACCATCCTCAATGCCGATACTTATCAGCGCTATATGAGCGAGGCCAGTCACAACTGGGATTTCTCGCGTCTGGCGTACATGGATGTGGTCATCATGCAGATAGCCATAGCCGAGATGATGACTTTCCCCAACATCCCCATCAGCGTTACCATCAACGAATTTGTGGATTTGGCAAAGCTCTACAGTACACCCAAGAGCGGCAGCTACATCAACGGTATGCTCGACGGCATAGCCCGCCATCTGGTCAATACCGGCAAGCTGCTCAAGCCCATTGAGCCTGCCCATCGCAATGGTGGCAAATAATAATAGAAGAATAGTAACAACAATCAAAACATAAAAATAGACTAATATGAGTACACTTATCTTAGCTGCCCAGGGCCAAGGCGCCGGAGGCGGTATGGGAATGATTATTGTGTTGATAGCCATGTTTGTAATCATGTGGCTGTTTATGATTCGCCCACAGCAGAAGAAGCAGAAAGAAATACGCAACTTCCAGAACTCGCTGCAGGCCGGCGACCACGTGGTAACCGGTGGTGGCATTTATGGCACAGTAAAGAATATCAATCTGGAGAAGAATACGGTAGAGGTAGAGATTGCCCGCGGCGTGAACATCGTAGTCGATAAGAGCTATGTATTCGCCGATGCCAATTCTCCCATGCGCCAGGCATAAATGACGAACCTGAACCGTAATATGGCACATGTCAAGAACTTCTTGTTCGGTTTCGTCAACAAGGAGTTCTTGATTTTTTTGTTCTTTCTCGCGCTCAGCGGCACATTCTGGCTGCTGATGACGCTCAACGAGAGCTATGAGAAAGAACTCAAGATTCCCGTGTACCTTACCAATATACCCAAGAACGTAATCATCACGTCTCAGAGCACAGACTCTATCACGGTAACGGTAAGGGACAAGGGATTCTCCCTCTTGGCCTATATGACCAACAAGCAGAAACCCATCAACTTCAATTTCGAGGCGTCGGCCAACAAAGTGGCTGGCAAGGGCGTCATCACCTCGGGCGACATGATCAAGGCAGCATTCAACCAGCTGTTTGGCTCGTCGCGCGTCACTGGTGTGAAGCCCGACCGCATCGAGTATTTCTTCAATTATGGCGAGTCCAAACTTGTTCCGGTCAAGCTGGTAGGAAAGATTGAGCCCGAGAAGGCTTACTATCTTGCCGGCAAGAAGGTGATGCCCGAAAAGGTGACCGTGTATGCCCGCAAGGACATGCTCGACAGCATCAAGTATGTCACCACCGCCGATCTGAACATCGTCAATTTCAATGATACCGTAGAGCGGGTGGTGGAGTTGAAGCAGGTCAAGGGAGTCAAGACAGTGCCGGCGACGGTCAAGATAGTGCTCTATCCCGATATCCTCACCGAGCAGACCATAGAGGTGCCCATCACGGCAGTCAATATGCCCGAGGGCAAGGTGCTGCGAACATTCCCCTCCAAGGTCAGGGTGAGATTTTCCATCGGAGCCAGCATGTACCGCAATGTCAAGGCCGACCAGTTCAAGGTGGTGGCCGACTACAACGAGCTGCAGGCCCATCCGCAAGACAAGTGCATGCTCCATCTCAAGGCTTATCCTCACAACGTGTCACGATGCCATCTGGTCAGCCAGAAGGTTGACTATCTCATCGAACAGCAATGAAAATAGCCATCACAGGAGGTATAGGAGCCGGCAAGTCCTATGTGTGCCAGCGGCTTAGAGCCCGTGGCATCGCCGTCTACGACTGCGACAGCGCCGCCAAGAGGCTCATGGCAGAGTCTCAAGCTATCCGCGAAGGACTTATCTCTCTGGTGGGCCCCGATGTCTATAGCCAGGGACAGCTCCGCAAGGATGTGCTGACAGAGTTTCTGCTCCAGAGCGAGGCCAACAAGCAGGCGGTCAATGATGTGGTTCATCCCGCTGTGGCTGAAGACTTCATGGCTTCGGGCTACGACTGGCTCGAGAGCGCCATACTCTTCGACAGCGGATTTGACAGACGCATAGCGTTCGACCATGTGATATGCGTCACCGCTCCAGAGTCCCTGAGAGTGGAGCGCATCATGGCGCGCGACCATGTGAGCCGCGACAGAGCACTCGAGTGGATACGCCGGCAGATGCCCCAGCAGCGTATGGTCGAGTTGAGCCACTATGTTATCGTCAACGACGGTGTGCAGGATATAGACATTCAAATCAGTCAGATTAATAATAATATAAACAGATTATAAAGAAAACAATGGAAACAATTCTTTCGATTTCAGGCAAGCCAGGTCTCTACAAGCTGGTTTCGCGTGGTAAAATGAACTTGATAGTAGAAACCCTTGACGACGCTCACCGTCGTATGCCGGCTTTTGCCACCGACCGCGTGACCAGTCTGGCCGATATAGCCATGTACACCGATGCCGAGGATATCCCTCTGTGGCAGGTGCTCAAGAATGTAGGCGAGAAGGAGCAGAGCAAGCCTTGCTCTATCCATTACAAGAAGGCCACAAGCAAGGAGCTTCGTGCCTATTTTGCCGAGGTGCTGCCCTCTTACGATGAGGAGCGTGTACACGACAGCGATATCCGCAAGCTCATCCAGTGGTATGATATCCTCGTCAACAACGGCATCACCGATTTCGAGGCCGTGCTCGCTCCCACCGAGGGCGACAACGTGGATGACCGCGCCGAGTAAAGATGTATATATATAATAAGGTGTATCTCTCGCCTGTAGGCTGAGGGGCGCACCTTATTTAGTTTTAATCAATAGGAGGAAAACAACAATGAGAAAAATCATGATCACCCTCGTGGCTGCTTTTGCATGCACTGTAGCAGCTATGGCACAGGATGTAGAGTTCAAGGTTTCAGGCGTAGTGCCCCAGGGCACCGTCAAGGCAATGGCCGGCGAGTATGGCCGTGGCAAGACGATTTATACCGACAGCGTATGCGCAGGTGGCAAGTTCGCCATCGCCGGCAAGGCGCCCAAGGATGCCATCGTCGCTGTGGCAGTCTTCACCAAGGACGACCGCAACCTGATGTTCTTCATCAACGATGGCACTCCGCTCGCACTCGACTATACCAAGAACGAGTACAAGGGCTCTGCCCTCAACGAGCGTGTTGCCGCATTCTGGGTTTATATGAATGACTGTATGTCCAAGCAGTACAGCATGGATCGCGAACTGAAGGCTGGCAAGGCCACTCCCGAGCGCCAGAAGGAGCTGGAGGCCGAGTTGAAGCGTCTTGACAATGAGAGCAATGAGGTAATCTATAAGTTCTATCGCGACAACCGCGACAATGTGCTGCCTGCCGTCATCGGCTTGGAGTATTTCTACTCGTTCGACTACGACCATCTCAAGGAGTTCTGCGACCCCGCCACCGCTTATTTCAACCATCCCGCTATGATGCAGGCCAAGAGCAAGCTGGCTGGACTCGAGAAGCGCCGTACCGGTCTTACCTTCCACGACCTCACCATGCAGGATATGGACGGCAAGACTGTCAAACTGAGCCAGTGGGTTGGTCAGGGCCAGTATGTACTGGTAGACTTCTGGGCATCATGGTGTGGTCCATGCCGCCGCGAGATGCCTACCGTGGTAGAGGCTTACAATCGCTACCATGCCAGCAAGGGCTTCAATGTCGTAGGAGTTTCGTTCGACGACAAGCTCGACCGTTGGAAGGACGGCGTCAAGCAGTTGGGTATGGCTTGGCCTCAGATGTCAGACCTCAAGGGCTGGAAGTGTGCTGCCAACGAGGTCTATGGCGTAAGCTCCATTCCGAGCAATGTGCTCGTTGACCCCCAGGGCAAGATTGTGGCTTCCGACCTGCGTGGCAAGGAACTGCTGAACAAGCTCAAGGAAATCTACGGCGAATAACCATTCGTCACTACCGATAGCGTCAAGGGCGTGCCGGCGACAGAGAGTCATCTGTCTGCGGCACGCCCTTTGTCGTGGCAGCGGGGCGGTGTCCTGCAGCTATGGCAAACGCACGAGATAGTGAGACCCTTGCCTCTGGCGCCAGCCCCAAAGTCATCACGTTGGCGCCAGCGACGATAAAAAACAGCGCGCTTGCTTTGTTTTCTCTTTGGTTTGTAGTAACTTTGCATCATTAATTAATTACAGATATGGAAATGACCAAGACACCTCTTCTCGGCATGACCCTCTTGGAGCTCAAGGAAGTGGCTCGAGCATTGGGGATGCCTGCTTTTGCCGGCGGACAGATGGCCAAGTGGCTCTATCAGCGTCAGGTGAAAAGCATAGACGAGATGACAGATATATCCAAGGCCAACAGACAGAAGCTGGCCGAGGCCTACGAGATAGGAGCCCGTGCGCCCATCGACGAGCAGCGCTCGGTCGACGGCACAGTCAAGTATCTCTTCCCCACAGCCGAAGGCAAGTTTGTGGAGACGGTATATATTCCCGACCACGACCGCGCCACGCTCTGCGTGTCGTCACAGGTGGGATGCAAGATGAACTGTCTGTTCTGCCAGACGGGCAAGCAGGGCTTCGAGGGAAGCCTTACTGCCACCGATATACTCAACCAGATATACTCGCTGCCCGAGCACGACACGCTGACCAACATCGTGTTTATGGGCCAGGGCGAACCGATGGACAATCTCGACAATGTGCTGAGAGCCACCCAGGTGCTCACCGCCGACTACGGTTATGCCTGGAGCCCCAAGCGCATCACGGTGTCTTCGGTGGGAGTGCGCAACAAGCTGAAGCGCTTCATCGAGGAGAGCGACTGCCATGTGGCGATAAGCCTGCATGCGCCTACCCACGAGTTGCGCAGCCAGCTGATGCCTGCCGAGCGGGGTATGGGCATCGAAGAGGTCGTTGAGCTGCTGCGCAACTACGACTTCTCCCATCAGCGCCGCCTCTCGTTCGAGTATATCGTCTTTGACGGAGTCAACGACAGCATCGAGCATGCCCAGCAGATTATCACGCTGCTCAAGGGGCTCGACTGCCGCATCAACCTTATCCGCTTCCACCAGATACCCGAGGTCAACCTGCGGGGAGTCGACGACTCGCGCATGGAGGCGTTCAGAGACTATCTTACCGGCCACGGCGTGTTTACCACCATCCGTGCCAGCCGCGGACAGGACATCTATGCCGCCTGCGGACTGCTGAGTACCTCGAAGAAGATAGAAGAGATAAGGCACGAGTAGACACATATTAATATTATATATATGAACGACAACAGACGAATCCGTGTGGCCATCACCCACGGCGATACCAATGGTATCGGATACGAACTTATTTTTAGAACCTTTGCAGAGCCAGAGATGCTCGAGCTCTGCACCCCCATTATCTATGGGTCGCCCAAGGCAGCCGCCTTCCACCGCAAGGCCCTCGGCCTGGAGCCCACGGGCTATGCCGTGATAAGCCATGCCGGTGAAGCCAAGGACGGCAGGGTAAACCTGGTGGCTGTGACCAACGATGAAATCAAGGTCGATCTGGGTACACCGAGCGAAGAGGCGGGTCATGCTGCGCTGATGGCGCTCGACAAGGCGATGGTAGACTATAACGACCACCTCTTCGACGTGCTGGTGACAGCCCCCGTGAGCGCTGAGAGCATGAAGCGCGCCGGGTTGGACTTCCGCGGACAGATGCACTACGTAGCCGAGTGTTTCGCCGAGCATGCCCAGGCGATGAACATTCTCGTCAACGGCCGTATGCGCATCGGACTCATGACCGACAATGTGGCTGTCAAGGACATAGCCAACGCCATAACCCGCGAGACGCTGACAGAGACTATCAAGAACTTTGCCCAGACGCTGAAGCGCGATTATCGCATCTCCAATCCACGTGTGGCAGTGCTGGCCCTCAATCCCGAGCCCAGTACCGAAGAGAAGGAGACCATCAAGCCCGTCATCGAGGCGCTGGCTGAGCAGAAGGTCAATGCCTTTGGACCCTATACCGCCAACCACTTCTTCAGCAACAGCATGTACGACTACTTCGACGGCATCCTGGCCATGTATCACGACCAGGGTATGGCGCCATTCCTGGCACAGACGCCTGAAGGTGGGGTAGAGATAGCTTCCGGCTTGCCACTGGTGTGTGTGCAGCCCTTGCAGGATGCGTCGTTCGACATCGCAGGCAAGAACGAGGCCGATGAAACCGCTCTGCGCCAGGCTATCTATCTGGCCATCGATACCTATCGCAACCGCGCCATGTACGACGAGCCGCTTGCCAATCCGCTCCCCAAGCTCTATCACGAGAAGCGTGATGAGAGCGAGAAGGTAAGATTTGCCATTCCCAAGAAGCACGAGAACAGCGGCGCTGACAAGTAGAAGATGAAGAGCAGATACAAGAACGCCTTCCTGGTCTTTGGACTGGTGGTGCTGGCCGTGATGGTGTCACAGTTGGACTTTGCCGAAGTGTGGCGCGGACTGCAGCGGGCAGGCTACTGGTTTCCAGTGATTTTGGTATTATGGGCGTTGCTGTATCTGCTTAATACCGCCTCTTGGCTTACCATCATCCGCAGTCAGCAGGGCGACAGCCGCAATGTCAAGTTTGCCTGGCTCTACAAGCTCACCGTGTCTGGGTTTGCCCTCAACTACGCTACGCCTGGCGGACTGATGGGTGGCGAGCCCTATCGCATCATGGAACTGGCACCGAGGATAGGCACAGAGCGCGCCTCGTCGTCGGTGATACTCTACGCCATGACCCACATCTTCAGCCATCTCTGCTTCTGGCTGCTGTCGGTGGTGCTCTTTGTAGCCCTTTACCCCGTAGACCTGCCCATGGCCATCATGCTGGCGGCGGTCACTGCGGGATGCGGACTGGGCATCTGGTTCTTTCTCAGCGGTTATCGCCGTGGACTGGCCAACAGGCTGATGGCGCTCCTGCGTCACATACCGCTGCTCAAGTCGAGGGTAGGGCGGTTTGTCGAGACCCACAAGACCCAGCTCGACGCCATCGACATGCAGATAACGGCTCTCCACGGCCAGCGTCCGGCGTCATTCATACTGGCGGTAAGCCTTGAGCTGGCTTGCCGCATACTTTCTGCGCTCGAAATCTACTTCATCCTGCTCGTCCTCACGCCGTCGGTGAGTTATGGAGCCTGCATCCTGATACTGGCATTTACCTCGCTGCTTGCCAATCTGCTCTTTTTCATGCCCTTGCAGCTTGGTGGACGCGAGGGAGGATTCCTGCTCTCGACCACAGGTCTGGGCATGACCGCCAATGCCGCCATCTTTGTGGCGCTGCTGGTGCGTCTGCGCGAACTGGTGTGGACTGGCATCGGACTGATGCTCATCAAGGTGGCAGAGGGCAGGAAAAATAGTTATAAATAGTTAAAGCGCTATGAAAAAGCGCTTTATTCCATAAGAAATCACTAACTTTGTACTCTAAATATTACGATTTAGCGTGAAAATTATAGAAGTGGTTAATGCCCTTGAACGATTCGCGCCTCTGCCTTTGCAGGAAGACTATGACAATGCCGGCTTGCAAATAGGATTGACAGAAGCGGAGATTTCAGGGGCTTTATTGTGTCTTGACGTGACCGAAGAGACCGTGGATGAGGCCATCCGCAAGGGCTGCAACCTCATCGTGTCGCATCACCCGCTCATCTTCCGCCGGCTGCGGCGTATAGCGGGCGAAGATATGGTGCAACGCGTTGTGGCTAAGGCTATTGTCAATCACATTGTCATCGTGTCGATGCACACCAATATGGATGCCGCACAGGGCGGAGTCAACTTTAAGATTGCCGAGAAGATGGGGCTCAGCCACGTAGGTTTCATCGGCAAGACCCGCCAGGCCGAGGCTCATGGCGCATCGGCAGATGCCGACGCCATGGTGGCAGGTGGCGAGGGCGTGATGGGAGAGTGGGACGAGCCTATGGCTGCCGACGATTTCATCCAGATGCTCAAGCAGACATTCGGCGTAGAGTGCGTCATGGCCAACCAGTTGCTGCGCAGGCCCATACGCAAGGTTGCGCTGTGTGGCGGTGCCGGCGCGTTCATGCTCGACGAGGCCATAGCCCGCGGTGCCGATGCCTTTGTCACAGGCGAGATGAGCTATCACCAGTATTTCGGCCACGAGCAGGAGATACAGATTGCCGTCATAGGGCACTATCAGAGCGAACAGTTTACGACAGAAATATTCAAAACAATCATAGAGGAGCAGTGTGAGGGTGTGAAATGCGAAATTTCGGCCATCGACACCAATCCCATCATTTATTTTTAATACGATTATGGTAAAAAAATCACCTACTGAATTGACCGTAGAGGAGAAGCTGCAGGCGCTCTATCAGCTGCAGGTTACTCTGTCGGCTATCGACGAGAAGCGCGCATTGCGCGGTGAGTTGCCTCTGGAAGTACAGGACTTGGCCGACGAACTCGAAGGTCTCAAGACCCGTGTGGAGAAAATCGAAGGCGACATCAATGAGTTCCAGAGTGCCGTGACTGCCAAGAAGGGCGAAATAGCCAAGGCACAGGCAGGTATCGAAAGATACAAGGAGCAGCTCAACGACGTGAAGAACAACCGTGAGTATGACACGCTGACCAAGGAAATTGAATTCCAGTCGCTCGAGGTGGAACTCTGTAACAAGAAGATAAAGGATGCCATCATTCGCATCGACGAGAAGAAGAAGGAACTCGAGCAGACCAAGGAAATCATCGCCGACCGCACTGAGGCACTGGCTGAAAAGCGTGGCGAGCTCGACGAAATCATGCAGGAAACTCGCGACGACGAGGAGAAACTCAAGGCCAGAGCCCGCGAGCTCGAGGCTAAGATTGAGCCCCGTCTGCTGGCAAGTTTCAAGCGCATCCGCAAGAGTGCCCGTAACGGTCTTGGTATCACCGTAGAGCAGCGTGATGCCTGTGGCGGTTGCAACAACAAGATTCCACCACAGCGCCAGATAGATATCAAGATGCACAAGAAGATTATCGTATGCGAATATTGCGGTCGTATCATGATTGACAGCGAACTCGCAGGCATCAAGAAGGATGTGGAGGAAAAGCCCAAGAAGCGCGCTACCCGTAAGAAGAAGACCGATGACGCAGAGTAATCTCCTGTCGTCATTCATAACCATAACAATCCCTATCCGCAAGCAGCAGATAGGGATTTTTTGTACACTCAGCAGCATTATCTGACGGGAAATACCCTGGGTAAGCCCAATTCTTTAGCAGACAGCAATAGTGATGGGCATACCTGATGAAATATCAAAGCCGTTTCAGACTGATTGCTGAAACGGCTTTGAAGATATTTGGAGTTTTGATGATTTCCCTAAACTACCATCCACCACCCAGTGCCTTATACATCTTGACCATGGTGATTTGCTTGTCGCGGATGGCATTGCTCAGTCCTATCTGGGCATCGAAGTAACTACGCTGGGCGTCGAGCACATCCAAGTAGCCAATGACACCGTTGATGTACTGCAACTGCGCCAGTTCCATAGTAGCCTTTGAGGAGCGTTCCAGCTCGCGGCGCGACTCGTAGATTTCCTTGATTTTATTGAACTCAACGATGGCGTTGCGGGCATCCTTGAAAGCACTGAGCACAGCTTTTTCGTATCCATAGCAGGCCTGCTCGTAGGCTGCTTTCTGCGCTTTCAGCATGGCGCGGTTCTTGCCCATAGCGAAAAGCGGACCCAGCAGGTTGGCGCCGAGGTAGTGAATGGGCGACTTGAAGAAGTCTGACATTTGCTTGCTCTCCAACCCGTAATTGGCTGTGAGGGTGATGCGTGGAAAGAGGTTGGTAAATGCCATACCCACGGCAGCGTTGCTGGCAATTAGGCGTTGCTCGGCTTCACGCACATCGGGGCGCCGTTCCAGCAGAGTGGAGGGGAGACCCACTGGCAGTGACTCGGGCAACTTCACTTCTTCGGGAAGAATGGAGCGGTGTATTACCTGCGGATATTCGCCAGCCAAGAAGGCGATGTCGTTCTCCTTGACAGAAATCTTACGCTCTAACTCGGGCACCAATGTGGCTGTACGGGCGTATTCCACCTCTGCGCTGCAGGGGATGACCTTTGTGCTGCTGGAGATGACCTTTGTGCTGCTGGAGATGACCTTTGCGTTGCTGGAGATGACCTCTGCGCTGCGGGAGATGCTATGCAGTGATGTTGGAGGTCAGTTTGGTGGGTATGGAGATGATACTCTGTGGCGCTGGGATGATAGCTGCCGGCTCGTGTCGGACGGCACGGATGCGCGTCTTGTCCGATGCGGACACACGTTTCATACGATGCGGACTCACGTGCCTTACGATGCGCGTCGGCCATGACCATCACGGCGACGCTGTCTTAGTCCTCCGACTTGGGCAATGTCATTACGCGTTTTTGGGGCTTGGTTGGCGCGGTAATGGAGATAAAAACTGTCAAGAAAAATTACCGCTGTTTTCTTGCCGTTTTGTCATAAATTTTCATAATTGGGAATGTCTTCAAAGAAGACGTACTTCTGGCTGTCTGAATCCAGCTTGCAGCAGTAATGGGAGAGGCCGTTGCTCACCACCAGATAGTCGGCTTTGAGCAACAGGTTGTAGGCAAAGATCTGGTCAAAGGTCTGCTGGGTTATCTTGATGTGCGGGGCTTTGTACTCGACAATCATGCGTGGGCTGAGTTGGGTGGAGTAGAGCACGCTGTCGGCCCGCAGCGTCTTGGAGCCAATCTTCAGCTTGACCTCGTTGGCAAGCAGCGAGGCAGGGTAGCCCTTGGACTCTATTAAATAATGTATAAAGTGCTGCCGTACCCACTCTTCGGGAGTGAGCGCTACATATTTGCGGCGCAGAATGTCAAAGATGGTGGGCTGGGTGGGCGTTCCTCCCATGCGTACATCAAAAGGGGGCAGATTTAATTGCATATTATCTGATTTTTTAATGGTTTGTAGAGTGGTAAACGGGGAAAAAAAACAATTTGTTTTGTATTGCGCCCGATTTACATTACCTTTGTAGGTGAATGAGAGGGCTCGCGCTTTCATACAAAGGTAGTGTAAACCTGTGGAAATAACAAACAAATCGGTTGATTTATTTTCGGGGCGACGACTGCTGGACAAGAAAGCCGAAAAGCTGGGCTCTACGATAGCACAATCATTAACGACGCTGCCGGGTGCTGCCATGCGCCTTGTGGGGTCAGAAACAACCGATTATGGCAGTAAAAGAAACAGGAATCACTTATGAAGCCGTGATGCGCGACCTGGTGGCGCAGAATTTCGCGCCTGTCTATCTCTTGATGGGGGATGAACCCTATTTTATAGACAAAATCTCGGCGTATATCGAGGAACATGCGCTGCAGCCCGAAGAGAAAGACTTCAATCAGGTGGTGGCGTTCGGCTCGGATATCACCGCTCCGCAGGTGGTCGACTTGGCCCGCGAATTTCCGCTGATGGCTTCGCGTCGCGTGGTCATCATCAAGGAAGCGCAGGGCATGAAGAGTGGCGACGGACTGGAGAAGTATCTTGCAGCCCCGGTGTCTTCGACCGTCCTGGTGCTTTGCTACAAGGGTGGCAAAGCCGACAGGGGAGTGGTCGCCAAGGCCAAAGCCAAGGGTGTGGTCTTTGAGAGCAAAAAGAAGCGCGACTACGAGTTGCCGGCATTTGTCGAAGGATATGTCAAAATGCAGAAGGCGGTCATCGACCACAAAGCGGCTGAGATGATAGCCGACCATGTGGGCTCCGATTTGGCACGCCTCACCTCAGAGGTAGACAAGGTACTCATCTCTCTTCCCGAGGACAACCGGCAGATTACTCCGGAAGTGGTGGAGGAACAAATTGGCATCAGCAAAGATTTCAACATCTTCGAATTGAAAAATGCGGTGGTCGCCAAGGATGTTTTCAAGGCCAACCAGATTATGAATTATTTTGACAATAATCCCAAGGCTGGTTCGCTGTATGCAGTCGTGCCTCTGCTCTTTAATTATTTCCAAAATCTGATGATTGCCTTCTATGCTCCCGAGCGAACCAATGAAAATTCGGTGGCGTCGTTCTTGGGATTGAAGTCTCCCTGGGCGGCAAAAGAGTACATCTCTGGCATGCGCAATTACAATGCGATGAAGGTAATGCAGATTATCCACATGATAAAAAGTGTCGATGCAAGGAGCAAAGGTTTGGGCAATGTTTCGGCTACGGCTTCCGATTTGGCCAAAGAACTTCTGTTCTTCATAATGCACTGATTTCCGTTTTTTCATACCATCATTATAGCATCAAAAATGGGGCTTCGGCCCCCTTTTTGATGCCTTTTTTGAC
The DNA here is from genome assembly GCF_002251325.1 of Prevotella sp. P4-67. NCBI lineage: Bacteria > Pseudomonadati > Bacteroidota > Bacteroidia > Bacteroidales > Prevotellaceae > Prevotella > Prevotella sp. P4-67. Next base: position 103,445 of record NZ_NPJL01000039.1, on the reverse strand, counting down.
CGTTTTTGCCACTATTTCGCCCTGAAAACGCGGTTTTTGGACTTTTCTGGGCCGTTTTTCGCAAGTTTTGAAACCACTATTTTTTAGCCTTAAATGGCTGAAAATTATCTATTTAGGCAGAAATACCCTCAAAAATACTCGCATATTTGCAAACGAGCTGGACAATGGCTCGAAATATGCGATTTATTTGATTTTTTCGGTCATCAGGGTGGTCGCAAAGGTTGTCTTAACTTTTATTATCATATTGATTTGTAAATCTAAAAACATAAACTAAACAGCGGAAGTTAATGAATTTACATTTGAACATTATAATATTTATTACAAAGAACATCACGGGTGATTTAGATATGAATATTAATATGTAAAACATTCACAACTACAAACCTAACGCATATTTATGCGCCGCCAAAAATCAGCGCAAAACCTATGAAAAACAACGATTATTTGCGATATATTAAATCATTTTATGCCAAAAGGCGCCTTTACTATGCACCGAAACCGCATTAAGCGCTGATTTAGATGCATATATTAAGATGTATCATACTGAGAACCAATCTAAAGACAGTATTTGTTCAAGTGAATTACATGTATGTAAATATGGGAGTTAATATAGATTTATGAATATTAATTCCGGCATCAACAAAGATAAATCATATTTCAATAATCTTAATTTCTGATTTAATAATCACAATCATAAAATATCCTTTACTTTTGTTGTTTGTTCTAAAAAAATGCTTTAACTTTGTAAAACGTATAAAAATGGCCATTTTTGGCCCTCTTAAACCCATTAACAGAAAATGAAGGACAGAATTAAGCAGATTATGGAAGCCCAGAGGTTGACCCAACAGGAGTTTGCCAACACCCTCGAGTTGTCTCCCGCCACCCTCAGCAGCATCTTCAATGGTCGTACCAACCCTACCCTTAACATTGTCGACGCGATAAAGAAAAAGTTTCCTGCCATCTCTACCGACTGGTTGATGTTTGGCAGTGGTTCGATGTATGGAGACCATTCCGGCGACATTGCCCAGGGCCATGACTCCGCTCCCGATGGCGGTGAACAGGTTATCGATTTCGGTGACGCTCCTCAAACGGCTCCCACCCCATCGGCTGTCAATCGTGCCCCACAGCAGGGTCAACAGCCCACTGCTGTAGTGATGAAAAATATTTACAAAACACAACGCAATATCACCGAAATTCGCATCTTCTACGATGACCAGACCTGGGAAACTTTTGTACCCAAAAAGTGATTATTCGCAAAATAATAAGTAATTTTGCAACATATAATTATATGTACGCGCGTGAGACGCCTGACGGCGTCTTCACGTGTCATCATCAAATTGCAGTGTTACTTATAAAACTCTATTTATGAAGAAGGCTTGCTTGGACTTGACCGTAAGTTCCATCGACCACCTCAACGAGAAGTACGTACTCATCAAGTTGACTTCTCAGGACGCCATGCCGCCTATGGCGCCTGGTCAGTTTGTCGAGGTGAAGGTAGAAAAGTCTCCCAATACTTTTCTGCGTCGTCCTATATCCATTCACAATTTTGATGCCGAGACCAACGAACTTTGGCTCCTTGTCGCCCGTATTGGCGACGGTACCCGCCAGATGGGCGAGCTCCATGTCGGCGATACCCTCAACTGTGTCCTTCCTTTGGGCAATGGCTTCACCATGCCCGACACTGCCGACAAGCGTCTGCTTCTGGTTGGCGGCGGCGTGGGTGTGGCCCCTCTGCTCTATTTCGGAGCCGAGATAAAGAAGATGGGCGGCCGTCCCTCGTTCCTTCTTGGCGCTCGCACCAAGACCGACCTGCTCCAGTTGGAGCTTTTCGAGGCGCTGGGCGATGTCTATGTCACCACCGAAGACGGCAGCTATGGTGAGCGCGGATTTGTCACCAATCACTCGGTGCTGCAGACCACGCATTTCGACCAGATATCCTGCTGTGGTCCCAAGCCGATGATGAAGGCTGTAGCCGCCTATGCCACCAAGCACGACGTAAGCTGCGAGGTGTCGTTGGAGAATATGATGGCCTGTGGTCTGGGTGCTTGTCTGTGCTGTGTAGAGAAGACTATTGAGGGCAATTTGTGTGTATGTAAAGATGGTCCGGTGTTAAATATTAAGAAACTGTTATGGCAAGTCTAAATGTAAAGATAAATAACCTGGAACTCTCCAACCCGGTAATGACCGCATCGGGCACTTTCGGGTATGGATTGGAGTTTGCCGACCTCGTGCCTCTGCATGAGATTGGCGGCATTATCGTCAAAGGAACCACCCTGCGTCCACGCGAGGGCAACGACTATCCCCGTATGGCCGAAGTCGCTTCGGGTATGCTCAACTGTGTGGGTCTGCAGAACAAGGGTGTCGATTATTTTTGCTCCCACATCTATCCGCAGATTAAGGATATCGACACGCGGATGATTGTCAACGTCAGCGGCAGTACGCCAGAAGACTATGCCGAGTGTGCCGCCCGCATCGACGCCCTCGACAAGATACCTGCCATCGAGCTCAATATCTCTTGCCCCAATGTCAAGGACGGTGGAATGGCCTTCGGCGTGACTTGCGCCGGCGCCACGAGTGTGGTCAAGGCCGTGCGTGAGCGTTATCACAAGACGCTCATCGTAAAGCTATCGCCCAATGTGACCGATATTGCCGAGATAGCCCGTGCCTGTGAGGCTGAAGGCGCCGACAGCGTGTCGCTCATCAATACTCTCATGGGTATGGCCATCGACACCGAGCGCCGTTGCCCCAAGCTGAGTATCGGTACCGGCGGACTGAGCGGTCCTGCCGTCAAGCCTGTTGCCCTGCGCATGGTGTGGCAGGTGGCACGTGCCGTCAAGATACCTGTCATCGGACTTGGCGGTATCTCTTCGGCCCAGGATGCCATCGAGTTCCTTATGGCTGGAGCCACAGCCATAGAGATAGGCACAGCCAACTTCATAGACCCCGCCATCGCCTACAAGGTAAAGACCGGTATCAACGATTGGCTCGACAGCCATGGCTGTGCTTCGGTACAGGAGATTATCGGCGCCGTCAATGCTTAGACAGTGACTGCAGGCCGACTGGCTCTGCATAGTGGATAATGAATGATAGCAACCGTCAGCGGGCGACTCGCACGAGCGCTCTCTGGCGGTTTGCTTTTGATTATGGCCACCGCCACAACTCCGAAGGGCATCGCTCTGACTCCTCGGCTGACCATGCTCGGTGCCCTCGATATGATAAAAAAAATGAAAATCGTTGCCTCTGAATGAAAATTATGAAGAAATAGGGCGTTTTTCTTTTATTTTTGCTTAACTTTGCGCAGCTTTGAGCTTGTGTTATATGGCTTTGGGCTATGCCTCGTCATTGTGGCGGCGGTATATATTATAAATGTATAATCAATAATAGCAAATAGATTACAATCTGATGAAGCGTATTCAGTATATCATTTTATTGTTTTTGGGACTGAGTTTCTTATGGTCATGCAACGATACCGAGACCTATGCCGAGCGCAAGGCCAAGGAGCGCGCAGCCATAGGCAAGTATATTGCCGACTCGGCAGTAAACGTTATCAGCGAGGCCAAGTTCAAGGCCAATGGCTACAAGACCGACGTGTCTAAAAATGAATTTGTACTTTTCGAGAGCAATGGTGTCTATATGCAGATTGTGCGCCAAGGATGTGGCGAGAAGCTCAAGGATGGCGAGACCGCCTATGTGCTCTGCCGTTTCACCGAGCGCAACCTGCTCACCGACTCCATACAGCTTACCAACAATATCCTCTATTACTCTGACTATTACGACAAGATGTCAGTAACCAACACATCGGGCACCTTCACCGCATCGTTCGATACCAAGAAGTGTCTCATGTATCAGGTCTATGGCACCACCTCTGTACCTGGTGGATGGCTTGTGCCCTTTACCTACATCAATCTTGGGCGTCCGGAGAACGAGAACGAAGAGATAGCCAAGGTACGACTTATCGTACCGGCTGCCCAGGGACAGAGCTATGCGATGCAGACCGTCTATCCCTGTCTGTATGATATAACTTATAAACGCGGAAGATAACTTTTAAGTAATTATGACACTCATCAAATCCATTTCAGGTATTCGTGGCACCATAGGCGGTCACACCGGCGACACTCTCAACCCGCTGGACATCGTGAAGTTTACCACAGCCTATGCCACATTCATTGGCAAGACCAAGAAGACCAACAAGATAGTAGTAGGCCGTGACGCCCGCATCTCGGGCTCGATGGTCAATCGCGTCGTTTGCGGTACCCTCATGGGTATGGGCTTCGATGTCATTGATATCGGTCTGGCCACCACACCCACTACCGAACTGGCAGTGCGCATGAGCGGCGCCGATGGTGGTATCATCATCACCGCCAGCCACAACCCACGCCAGTGGAACGCCCTGAAGCTCCTCAATGCCGAGGGCGAATTCCTTACCGCTTCCGACGGTGCCGAGGTGCTCGCCATAGCCGAGGCCGAGGCTTTCGACTATGCCGACGTAGACCATCTGGGCCATTACACCAGCGACGACAGTTTCGACCAGCGCCATATCGACAGTGTGCTGGCTCTCGAGCTCGTTGACCGCGAGGCTATCCGCAATGCCCACTTCCGTGTGGCTGTCGACACTGTCAATTCTGTGGGTGGCGTTATCCTGCCCCGTCTGCTCGACGCTCTGGGCGTAGAGTATACCATGCTCTATGGCGAGCCCACCGGCGATTTCGCCCACAACCCCGAGCCTCTGGAGAAGAATCTCGGCGGCATCATGAGCGAGGTTGCCAAGGGCGGTTACGACCTGGGTATCGTGGTCGACCCCGATGTAGACCGTCTGGCCTTCATTCAGGAAGACGGCAAGATGTATGGCGAGGAATACACCCTCGTGACCGTGGCCGACTATATCCTGGACCATGTCAAGGGTGCCACGGTGAGCAATCTGAGTTCTACCCGTGCCCTGCGCGACGTCACCGAGCGCCACGGATGCAAGTATTATGCTTCGGCAGTAGGCGAGGTCAACGTCACCACCAAGATGAAAGAAGTGGGTGCCGTCATTGGCGGCGAGGGCAATGGCGGAGTCATCTATCCTGAGAGCCACTACGGTCGCGACGCCCTCGTGGGCATCGCCCTGTTCCTCTCGTCGCTGGCCCAGAAGAAACTTACCGTCAGCCAGCTGCGCGCCACCTTCCCCACCTATTATATCGCCAAGAACCGCATCGACCTTACCCCTGAGACCGATGTCGACGCTATCCTGGTCAAGGTCAAGGAACTCTATGGCAAGGAGGCCGATGTGACCGTAACCGACATCGACGGCGTGAAGCTCGACTTCCCCGACCGTTGGGTGCACCTCCGCAAGAGCAACACCGAGCCTATCATCCGCGTCTATAGCGAGGCTTCCACTATGGAGGCTGCCGACGCGCTGGGCAAGCGCCTGATGGACGTAGTCTATTCGATGCAATAAGCCGGATGGACTAAAGTGGAAACAGCAAGACTGTTTGACTTTACTATATAAGCCCACACCTTCAGCATGAACGGTGTGGGCTTTTCTGTAACCAATAAAAAAGACAGCAGACTTCACTTTGCGGAGGTCTGCTGTCATCGTTAGGCCGGTTGTCAGAATTGCTGTTGTGGTGGCATGGATGCCGGCAATTCCTCCCGTACCTATATTATAATATATGCTTTACTCGGGAATATTCTTGAGTATCTCGAGCAGGTGGTCCCATACCATCTGTACAGTGGGAATGAGCAGACGCTCATCGGGAGTGTGTACATAGCGCAGTGTGGGGCCGAAACTTACCATGTCAAGGTTGGGGTAGCGCTCTGAGAAGAGGCCGCACTCCAGACCGGCGTGTATTCCCAGCACCTTGGGTTCTTTGCCGAAGAGCTTGCGATAGGTCTCTGCGGTGATGTCCACCAGCTTGCTGTGTGGGTTCATCTTCCATGCAGGGTAGCCGTCGGTGGTTATCACCTTGGCACCGGCCAGACGGTAAGCGGCAGCCACGGTGTTGCACATGTTGTCGAGGTTGCTCATCACGCAAGAGCGCTGCGATGACAGTACCTCCACCTCGTTGTCGGTGGTCTTCACGGCGGCTACGTTGCTCGATGTCTCTACCAGCCAGTCGAGAGCCTCGTCCTGGCACATGGCGAAGACGCCGTTGTCTACAGCCTGCAGCGCGAAGATGATGTTGTCGCCTACAGCCTTGGTGATGACAGCTGCAGCGTCGGTGCTGGTGAGGGCAAACTCCATGGCGGTGTCTGTAACGTGGAACTCATCCTCTACCTTGGCTACGAATATGTTGAAGTCGGCCTTGACCATCTCTTTGTCGGCAGCGGGAACGGCGAATACCACCTTGCCGTCGCGTGGGATGGCGTTGTGCAGCTTTCCGCTGTTGAAAGAAACCAGACGCACGTCGGTCTTCTGCATCTCGGCATAGATGAAGCGGGTGAGCAGCTTGATGGCATTGGCGCGCTTCTTGTTGATGTCGTCGCCCGAGTGTCCGCCTACCAGGCCTTTCACGGCAGCTTCCATGAAGAAGTAACCGGCAGGTGTCTCTTCGCGCTCTACGCTGAACGTGGCGATGGTGCTACGGCCACCGGCACAGCTTACGAAGAACTGGCCCTCGTCCTCAGAGTCGAGGTTGATGAGATAGTCGCCGTTCATGAAACCCGACTTCATACCTATGGCACCTGTAAGCTGGGTTTCCTCGTCGCGAGTGAACACACATTCGATGGGGCCATGCTCGATGTCGTCGCTGTCGAGCACAGCCAACTCGATGGCACAACCTATACCGTCGTCGGCACCCAGTGTGGTGCCTTTGGCGCGCAGCCATTCTCCGTCTACATAAGTCTGGATGGCATCCTTGTCAAAGTCGAACTCGATATCTACCAGCTTGTCGCAAACCATGTCCATGTGGCTCTGCAGGATTACCGTCTTGCGGTTCTCGTGGCCGGGGGTGGCGGGCTTGCGTATCAGTACGTTGCCTGTCTCGTCGACTACAGTCTCGAGACCATGGCTTTTACCAAACTCTTTGAGATACTCAATCATCTTCTCCTCGCGCTTGGAGGGGCGTGGAATCTGATTGATTTTAGCAAACTGCTCAAACACGCGAGCAGGTTTTAATTCTACGTTACTCATTTTTATGATTATTTATTTTGTCCTTTAATCTAAAAACGCTACCTTTGTCAGCAGAAAGGTGTCAATGTGATGCTGCAAAATTAATTAAAATGATAGAAACTCTACTATTAAGCGTGTTAATAATTGCTATTGCACTGGCATTATTGTGTGTGAAGTTGCTTTTTCGCAAGCACGGAGAGTTTTCTTCCCAGCATATCCATGACAGCAAGGCGATGAAAGACCGCGGTATACACTGCGTGATGGACCAGGATCGTGAAGCCCGCCAGAAGGGTGGGGCATACTGATGCGAAGGCCGTCGCCGCTAACGATGACAATAAATACTATAACTGATATGAAAAAAAATCTGATGAAAACCATGGTGGCAGTCGCAGCACTGTCGCTCGCTATGACCTCATGCAACAAGAGTACCGCTAACGACGAAGCCCAGGCTCAGCCCGTAGCTCCCAGTAGCCTGAAGATTGCCTATGTTGAGGTAGACTCGATTATGTCGCAGTATAAGTTCTGCAAAGACTATTCGCTCATTCTTCAGAAGAAGGGCCAGAACATCCAGAATACCCTTGCTGCCAAGCAGCAGCAGTTGCAGGCAGCTGCTGCCAACTTCCAGCAGAAGGTTCAGCAGAATGCCTATACCCGTGAGCAGGCCGAGGGCATCCAGGCTGGTCTGCAGAAGCAGAGCGCTGACCTCGATGCGCTCAATCGTCGTCTTTCCAACGAGTTCCAGGCAGAGACCGAGAAGTACAACGCCGCTCTGCGCGACTCTATCCAGCACTTCCTCGCTGCCTACAACAAGGACAAGAAGTATAGCCTTATCCTGAGCAAGGCCGGCGACAATCTGCTCTACGCCGACAAGGCTTACGACGTTACTGCCGAGGTGGTTGCCGGTCTCAACAAGGCCTACAAGCCCACAGCCGCTACCAAGAAGGCCACCGAAGAGAAGAAATAATTAGATACTTACCTTAGTGGGCGCACCGCAAGGCACGTTCCACAATCCACGACGGAGTATGTAGAAACCGCCGCTCACGAGCGAAAGAGTTTTTCATACTCCGTTTGTTTTGCCCTTTATCCTACACAGATTTTATTATGACCCGTCAACAGCGTTACCAGCGTGTGCTCGATTATTATCGTGAAGCCATGCCCAAGGTTACCACCGAGCTCCAGTTTGGTTCGGCTTTCCAGTTGCTGGTAGCCACGCTCCTCAGTGCCCAGTGTACTGACAAGCGCATCAACCAGGTTACCCCAGCCCTTTTCTCCCGTTATCCCACCGCGCAGGCCATGGCCCAGGCCGAGGTCGACGATGTGCTGCAGCTCATCAGTTCGGTGAGCTATCCCAATGCCAAGGCCAACCATCTGGTAGCCATGTCGCGCCAGCTGGTCAGCGACTTCCATGGCGAGGTTCCCTCCGACCGCTCCCAGCTCATGACATTGCCGGGCGTAGGGCGCAAGACCGCCAATGTCATCCAGGCCGTGTGGTTCGGCAAGCCCACCATGGCTGTTGATACCCATGTCTATCGTGTCAGCCACCGTCTGGGCCTCGTTCCCCAGACTGCCAATACGCCTCTGAAGGTCGAGCAGCAGCTCATGCGCTATATCCCCGTCCAGGACATCCCCGATGCCCACCACTGGCTCCTGCTCCATGGGCGCTATATCTGTCGGAGCAATCGTCCGCTCTGTGGCGAATGTCCCTTCGATTCATTCTGTCCAAAAAGATTTGACGATTCAAAATTATAAAATAAGGATTATGAATACTAAACTCATACTTGGATTTCTCGATACCGTGGCTCGCAATAACAATAGACCTTGGTTCCTCGAACATAAGAAAGAATACAATATATGTAAAGCCGATTTTGAGGCCGATATCACGCGTGCCATTGCCGAGATAGCTACCATCGACGCCGAGGTGGCACATCTCACGGCCAAAGACTGCATCTACCGCTTCAACCGCGATACCCGTTTCAGTCCCGACAAGTCGCCCTACAAGCGCCACTTCGGTGCCATGATTTGTGCCAAGGGCCGCAAGTCGCTCCGCGGCGGTTACTATATCCATCTGCAGCCGGGCCACAGTTTCATAGCCATCGGCTCCTACTGGCTGCCCACTCCTATCCTTACCGCATGCCGCAACGAGATTATGGGCAACATCGACCTCTGGCGCAAGGCTGTCGAGGCGGGTCCCTTCGTGCGCTATTTCGGTTATCCCGGCGAGGGCGTGATGAACGACGACGAGATGAGCGACCGCGGTTTTGGCATTGCCATGCTCAAGACTGCCCCCAAGGGTTTCCCGCGCGACTATCCCTACATCGACTATCTGCGCATGAAGGACTACTGCTGCTGGAAGCGTGTGCCCGACAGTCTCTTCGACGCTCCCGACTGGCCCCACCAACTGCTCAAGTATTTCGAGGCTGCCAAACCCATGATGGACATGATGAACAGCGTCATCGACGATTACGAGTAGCCCTCCGTTGCGACGAGACATAAAAAAGGCTCTACCCATCAGCATGGGTAGAGCCTTTTCTATAAATGGCGTGTATGTTAGAAGCGCATCTTTACTACCACGGGATAGTGGTCAGAAGGATTGCGGCGTACACCCTCTTTGAGTTTTACATCCATAGGAGCGTTGGGTGATGGTTTGGCTTCATACATCTCCACATTGTCCCAGTAACCGTCGGTGCGGATGGCGTAGCGGTCCACTTTGAAGCTCTTGCTTACAAAGATGTGGTCGATACGGCTGTTGCTGCAGTTGAGCGGGTTGAAGTCGTTGAATGTGCCGTTGGTGGCAAAGCGATACTTGCTCACCTCGTAGCAGTCGTTGAGGAATCCGGAGTTGATGAATACCTGGAAGGGCTCGCTGCGCTGGTCTACGTTGAAGTCGCCGGTAAGGATAACGGGGTCGTTCTTCTTCATCAGTTCGCGCATCTTGCTCACGATGAGCTTGGCGCCCTCTCGGCGTGCTGTCACACCGATGTGGTCCATGTGGGTGTTGAAGAAATAGAAGGTATGCTTGGTCTTGAGGTCCTTGAAGTGGCCCCATGAGCACACGCGCTTGCAGGCGGCGTCCCATCCCAGCTCTGCCTTGGTGGGGTCTTCGGCCAGCCAGAACGTGCCGCTGTCCAGCAGCTTGTAGCGGTCCTTCTTGTAGAATACGGGCGAATACTCGCCGCCCTCCTTGCCGTCCTCGCGGCCTACGCCTACGTAGGCATACTCGGGCATGAGACGCAGCATATCGTCTATCTGCTCTTTCTTAACTTCCTGGCAACCGAATACGCCTGGGTCTTCAAACTGTATCTGCTGACACATATACACTGAGCGCTTCTCCCAGCCGTTGCCGTTCTTGGCATCACCGCGGTTGGCGTTGCGGATGTTGTAGCTGCACACTACCAGGTCTTGTGCCGAGGCCATGAGGGCCATCATGAGGCACATGACAATCAAAAAGTTTTTCTTCATTGTTATTATATGGTTTATAAGTTTACTCCTTGCTTTTCTTTCCCTTCACGTAGACCAGCGCGGCACCGATAGCTGTGCAGAACTCGCTGTACTCGGGGATGATGAACCGCACGCCAAACAGCTTCTCCATCGAGGGGAACACCGTCTTGCACTGAGGCAGTAGCGTGAGGTTGCCTATGAGCACATACTCCTTGATGCCGCTGCCAAGCGACGAGAGTATGGTGGTCGAACCGATGGTCTGCAGCACGGTGGTGATGATGCCCAGCGCGATGTCTTCCCGCGTGGCGTTGCTCTTGGCATTGCCGAAGAGGCTTGCGGTCGCGTCTTTGGGCAGTCCGGGCAGTGGGTTGGGGCTGATGTCGCCTATCTGCACATCTATATTCTTCAGGTCGCCCTCGTTTGCCAGCTTGTTGATGGTGTGTATGTCGTCGGTCTGGAGCATGATGCGCGAGAGTCCCATCAGGGTGCCTCCGCCCACACCGATACCTCCGATATGGCGGATGTCGTCGCCGATACACTGCACGAGCGACGTACCGGTGCCCATCGATACCACTATCATCCGGTCGATGTCGGTCTCGTAGCTGGCGCCCAGTCCGTCGGAGATAAACTCGTCGGCCTTGGCTGTGGGCAGACCATAGATGGGCGAGTCGATGTAAGCTGCGCCTACGCCAGTAATCATGACCTGTTCCACGTCGCTCAGACTGATTTTGTTGTCATAGAGATACTTGCCGAAGGCGCCGTAGAGCGAAGCCACCGGGTCGGTGGCCTTGATGCGCTTGGGCGCTACCACTTGGCCTTCGTCGTTAATTCCCACTATCTTGGTGGTACTTATGCCCACATCTATACCTATTACAATAGCCATTGTCCGGGTTGTGATTATTATGGTGCAAAAGTAGCCAAAAAAGCTGGATTATGAGCCCTTTGCGCCAAAAATGTATGCCAATAACCCAAAAAACATATTTATATATAGCATGGGCCCCACGCAATCGGCATGATTAGCCTTCGCAGACAGCCTGGCCGCGGTCTCTTTACATTTCACTCCATTGTCATAGTGCCTTAACACGATTGTAATAACTGTTGCCTACCTTTGCGGCAGTAAAACAAAAACAAGAAATATGAGTGCAATTTATTTTCTCATTGTAGTGTTTCTGCTCTGCTTGGCGCTGTTCGACCTCTATGTCGGCGTAAGCAATGATGCAGTCAACTTTCTGCAGTCTGCGGTAGGTGCGCGCGTTGCCGCCTTTCGCACCATTCTCTTTGTGGCATCTGCCGGTGTCATATTAGGCGCCGTGATGTCGTCGGGCATGATGGATGTGGCACGCCATGGCATCATGATGCCCAACCACTATGCCATGAGCGAGGTGATGGTGGTCTTTCTGGCGGTGATGGTGACCGATGTGATAGTGCTCGACGTGTTCAACTCGCTCGGCATGCCCACCTCTACCACCGTGTCGCTGGTATTCGAGCTCTTGGGAGCCGCTGCCATCCTCGCCGCTGTCAAGATGATGGGCGACGGCAGTCTGCAAATCAATGACCTACTCAATACAGACAAGGCGCTGAGCGTTATCCTTGCCATCTTCGTGTCGGTGGCTGTAGCCTTCGTCTTCGGTGTGGCTGTGCAGTGGATAGCTCGCTTGGTGTTCACCTTCCGTCAGACCGGTGGCGGCCTGGTGGCTGTGGCGCTCTTTGGCGGCATCGCCTTCACCGCTCTGGCTTACTTCATCTTCCTCAAGGGAATGGGTGGCTCGCCCTATATCTCTGAGAGCGTGAGAACCTGGATTGGCATGCACATCCCCATGCTGCTGCTCTCCATCGGCGGAGTCTCCACGGTGCTGATGGGCGTGCTCCATCTGCTGCGTGTCAATGTCTTCCGCATCGTGGTGCTCATGGGTACCTTTGCCCTGGCTATGGCATTTGCCGGCAACGACCTGGTCAACTTCATCGGTGTGCCTCTGGCTGGACTCGACAGTTATCTCGACTATTATAACAATGGTCTCTCTACGGGCGTGGCCCCCACCCAGTACATGATGACCTCGCTCATGCAGCCTGCCAAGACTCCCGTGGTCTTCCTGCTCATAGCCGGTCTGGTGATGATTACGGCTATGGCTACCTCGAAGAAGGCCAAGCGCGTGATACAGACCTCGGTAGACCTGGCCCGTCAGGACGAGGGCGACGAGATGTTCGGCTCGTCACGTGCCGCCCGCGCCATCGTGCGCACCGTGCAGAGTGTGAGCGACAGCGTGGGTGCTGTGGTTCAGCACATCCCGGTTGTCAATAAAATCAACCAGTGGATAAACCGTCGTTTTGCCCCCGTATCGGTCAAGTCCAACGATGCAGCTGCCTTTGATGTGGTGCGTGCAGCCGTCAACCTGGTGCTGGCGTCAATGCTTATCACCATCGGTACCAACTACGCCCTCCCGCTCAGTACCACCTATGTCACCTTCATGGTGGCCATGGGTTCATCACTTGCCGACCGGGCCTGGAGTCGCGAGAGTGCCGTGTTCCGCATCACCGGCGTGCTGTCGGTCATCGGTGGATGGTTTATCACAGCCGGTGCCGCCTTCATCGCAGCCGCCGTGGTTTGCGCCGCAATGTACTATGGAGGCTTGGCTGTGCAGATAGGTTTCATCGCCCTGGTGGTCTATATCCTCTTCTTCTCTGGCAAAAGCAAGAAACGTGGCGAGTGCGACGCCGACGGCAAAGACCTCTTCCGTCTGATGATGCGTGCCCAGGAGCCCGAGATAGTTTGGGATTTGCTCAAGAAGTATGTGCGCCACACCCAGAGCGCCATTACCGCCAGACTGCTCGATGACTATGAGATGCTCATTGATGGATTTGAGAGCAACCGTCCTTCGCCCCTGCGCAAGGTGATGCGCCATCTGCGTCGCGCCAAGCAGGAACTGCGCAACGTGCGCAAGCAGCAGCTCGTGGCGCTGCAGCGTGTGCCCATTGAGATGGCTATGGAGCGTAACACCTGGTTCCACGTGGGTGTCAATGCCAGCCAGCAGCTCATCTATTGCATGCAGCGTATGCTCGAGCCAATCAAGGAGCACGTGGATAACAACTTCACCCCTGTTCCTATGTATGTCTGCACCGAGTATCAGATGATTAAGATTAGAATCGTCGAACTGATGCGCGACACCGAGACCCAGATTTCCACAGGCCGTTTCGACCGCTATCGTGATACCCTTGCCGCTGCCGACCAGCTCAAGGACGAACTCTCGCAGTATCGTCATCGCCAGATAGACCGTCTGCAGGGTATCGAGGACAACGGCCAGCTGCAGGTAGGTATGCTCTATCTCAATCTGCTGCAAGAGAGTCAGCAGCTGTTGAGCAACCTGCGTCACCAGTTGCGTGCAGCCAAGAAGTTTATGGAGTAGCCACATACGCTATAATAATAGATATGGAGAGCGTGTTGCCCACTGACGGTGGGAGCACGCTCTCCATTTTTTTGTCGGTTTTCTTGGTCGTCCCCCGTGAATGCACTACCTTTGCATCGATATAGATAGTTAAGATGATGACAGTCATAAGATATATTCTCGCCCTGTGTGTCGCGACTGCCCTTGTGGGCTGCGATAACAGAGCTACACAGCCGGTGGCCGAAGCGGCTGAGCCCATCGACTCCATCCCCATGATGGTGATGCAGATACAGCAGTGTTCGCGCCTATATACCACTGAGTATAAGGTGCGCAAGATAATAACCCAAGACGACGAACAGGCGGTGAGTGGCAGGTTGCTTGGCCGTCCCTTCAGCGTGACTCTGCCCACTGGCAAGCGCTCGGTGGCTATTCCCATCGATGCCACCATCAAGGGCTATATAGACTTTGCCGACTTCTCGGCTTCCAATATCACCCGCAGTGGAGATAGGATTGAGATAGTCTTGCCCGACCCTCAGGTGGTGATGACCTCGACCCGCATAGACCACGACAATGCCAAGGAGCGCGTGCCCCTCTTGCGCACCCATTACACCGACGCCGAGCTCAGCGCCATTGAGCGTCGCGGCCGCCAGTCCATTATCAGCAGCATACCCCAAATGGGCATCATCGAGTCTGCCCGCGCCAATGCTGCCGCCCTGCTCATACCGATGATAGAGCAGATGGGCTTCCAGCGCGACCATATCACCATTACGTTCAGACAAGACTTCGGTCCTGCCGACCTTATCAAACGTCTTACCCGTCAAACCTCCGAACATGGTAAAGCAAGACAATAAGAAGAAATCATTGGCGCGCCGCATCCTCGGCGCCATTCCCGTCAATGCGTGGATAGCCTTCTTTGTGGTGGGGGGCATCGCCCTGATGCTGCTTTGGATGGTCTATGGCCCAGGCGAAAGCAATGTGGTCACCACAGAGCGCGTGGAGCGGGTGACGCTCACGCCTACGCAGATAAAGTCTATTGAGAGCATCGGCGAATGGGAGTTCCTCGCCGTCAGCGATGAAGAGATTGTCGATACGGTCTCACATGGATTCTTTGGCGATTCCGAACTGATACGCATCTATTATGGTACCCTCCGTATGGGTATCGATTTGCGTCAGGCCCGTAAGGGATGGATTAGGCTTGAGGGCGATACAGTCTGTGCCGACCTGCCTCCCGTCCGCCTGTTGGGCAATGAGTTTATCGATGAGGCCCGCACCCAGACCTTCTATGAGACCGGCACCTGGACAGCTGCCGACCGCAAGCGCCTCTACCTCAAAGCCAGTCGTATCATGCGTCAGCGCGTTGTCAACAGGGATAACCTGAACAAAGCCAGCCAACAAGCCGAAGCCCAGATGGACAAACTGCTTCATGCTATGGGTTTCGAGCATGTGCGCATCACTGTCGGCAAATGACAAAAGCAAAAGGACAAGCCCCGAGAGCTTGTCCTTTTGTGTTTTATATATAGTATTCAGCGCTGTCCACCAGTCCGGCTCTCAGCGCATAGCGTGTGGCTTCGTGGACATTGTTGACGCCTATCTTGCGGAATATGTTCTTGCGGTGGGTGTTGACGGTGTGGAAGCTGGAGTAGCGCTTCTCGGCTATTTCGCGTGTGGTGAGCCCCAAGGCGATGTCGCGCAGTATCTCTGTCTCTGTGGGCGTGAGCCTGTTTTCCTCCTGTGTGGTCTGCGTCGGTGTGAGCAGCATCTCTGTCATTCTCCTGCATATATACCTCCTGCCTTTTGCCACCTCTGCCAGTCCTTCTCGGATTTCTTCCAGGGGCGACTCCTTGAGCAGCACGCTGAAGCGGTTGTTTCCGGCGGCAGTCATGCGGACAAAGTCTACGCTCAGGTCTTCGCTGAACAGTACCCACGACGCCTGCGGGAAGCGCTGGTTGAGAATATGCAGTTCGGCAGCGTCGCCGATGTCAAACAGGGTGTAGTCGAGTATCACGATGGCGTCACCGTCGGCACGCAGAGCATCTATCAGTTCGGTTTTGTCATCGGTGTAGCGGTATTCATATCCCGCTTCATGACAGAGAAACATGAGTCCTGCCCTTGTGATTCCCTGTCTGTCTGCTATCAATATCTGCATGATGGTCTTTGTGTTTAGAACGACATGGAGAAACTGAATCTTATACCATTCTTCTTGACGTCGGGATTGTTGTTGTAATTGATTCTTCTGACGTAGTCGACACCGAAGAACTTGAAGATATTGTGTACGCCAGCCACCACTTCCATATAGGGCGTGTGGCTGTCCATGACGTGGCTTTCAGCAGGAAATCTGAACAGCAGAGGGTCGGCCGAGTTAACCATAGGGTTGTTTTTGTCAGTGAGCTTGCCAAACATGCCCTTGAAGCTGATGTACTCGCGCCACTTGAGATGGCGGATGAGCGGAATACGGTTGAGTACCTTACCGTTGAGGTCCCAACTGATAGACCAGTAGGCGTAGCGGTCATTGAGAAACTCCATATTGCGCATCATCGAGAACGTGTTCTCATGCTCAAAGTACGATACATTGACCGGTGGCATAATCAGCAGTGGGAATGGCACCTTGCTCCATTGTGCCCCCACGTTGAGGCGGTTGTCTATATATCCCCAACTGCCCATCCAGAACCGTTTGTAAATACTGGCTTCGGTAAGGTTGAGCTTGTATTGGCCACCCAGCATGTGTTTGAAACCTGCGGTATGACTGATGCCGAATTCGGGAGCGTCGAAGTTGACCGGCAGACGCTGTTGCTTGGTGTTGATGTATGTCTGGCCGGGGCAGTATTTCAGTCCGGCTTTCACCTCAGTGGTGCGGATTTGCGATACATTGCTACCGTCGACATTATTGATAAAGCTAAGATTGCCCGTAGGGCTGTTGCTCTCCGCCTTTATCTGCGCGCTCATCTTCAGACCCCAGTCGGTCTCGTAGTCGAAAGCCAGACGCTGACGGTTGTAGAAGTACATCTGCTCCACTTTCTGTACACGAAACGCCATGAACATGTTGTCCTTGTTGTGCAGGAGGTATTTGTCGGCGGGAGACATCACGTCGCGCGTAGTTTCAAAGATGATGTTACGCTGGGGAAATTCAAACGGAACATTCTTCTTGCTGTTGAGCGAGTAGGTAAGTTCCGAAGAATAGTAATGCCTGTTCGAGCGCGAACCATAGGCGTAGTATCCTTTCCAGAACAGGTGCGGATTGAGCTTGGCTGTCGTGCGGCCGCTGACACGGAAACGAAGGCCGTCGACGAAGTTGCTCGACACAATGGTATTGACTGGGCCGAAATCAAACTTGCTGTTCTTCTTGCTGCCGGTCTCGATGTAGTTCTCCATGAAGGCTTTCAAGGTAAACAATATCCACTTATAGTTGCGCGATTGCTCCATACGGTGGATAAATGCATCCATCGACGACTCACATTTGGTCAGTTCTACAGCACGGTACTGGTTCCAGAAAGCGTCGTCCCTAATCATGGCGTCGGCTTCATGCCGCGTGTTGGCACGGCCCTTGAATATCTTGTTGGGCAGTTTATCGAAAGCATAGTCACTCAGCCTCGTCGTGCGTATGCATACCACCTTGGCTGCCTTGGCTATGATGCTCAGCTCTGCCACCATGTCATCGGTCGTCAGCGCCCAGTCTCCATTGGGCAGACGGGTATATTCCTGTATTATCTTGATGTCGTCGATGAAGTTGACGTCACTCTTCTTGGGGATAGTCATGTTACACTTCTTGACATGCAGTGTCGAGTCGGCGAGGATATACAGGTCGCCCCTGAAGCCGAAGTCCTGCTGGTTGTTGGGGATGAATTGCAGGTGATAGCACAGGTCGCGGTCCACATACACTGTGTCCTCTATATAATAGCGGTAGAAGGAGATGGCTGTCTCACCGATAGGCGAGGTGAAGGGGTGTTGCAGCAGACGGATGTGGTTGTCATAGAGGTCTATGTCGGTAAACACGTCTTTGAGCATAGTATTAAGTATTTCGCCCGTCTGCAATACGTTGTTGATGCCATCACTACGTTGGCCCTTGATGATGGTCTTTGCCGACTTGGGGTCTTTGCGATACACATGCTGCGTCACCGTCTCGTCGACCGAGATGGGCAGGATGCGCTTGTGGTTATAGGGACTGGTCTCCACAAAGTCCACCAGCCACGGCGAGCGTTTGAAGAGCCCCTGCTCCAGGTCGCTGTCGCTGATGTCGTTGAGACCGAAGGTTATCTTCTGGTATTTGTTGAACTGGTAGTAGGGGTGGTTATCGAGATGGGTGCGCTTCTTGGCTGCGATGACACGACGCATGAGCTCCACGGCAGGGTTGTCCTTGCGGCGGTATTTGCCTCTGCGTGCCTTGACCACTATCTCGTCTATCTTGCGCGACTCCGATTTCAGCTTGATGGTTAACTCCTTGGTGGCGGCGTTGACGGTGATGGAGACAGGAGTGTAGCCTACCGAACTGAATGTCAGTGTCCAGCCCTCGTGGCGTTCGATGCTGAACTTGCCATCGGCATCGCTCGACACCGCCTTGTGCTGTCCCTTGTATGAGGCACTGGCGTAGGGTATCGGGCCGCCATCGTCGGCGTCCACTATTCGCCCCGTGAGCATCGCCTGTGCCATCATGGTGAGTTTTAGCATCACCAGCAATAGCACGAGGGTAGTCCTGCGAATTAAGAGTATGTTGTTGTCATCCATTTCTTTTACGTTGTTCGAAATACAAAGGTAAGCATATTGTTGGGATGCGAGAAAACTTTTTTGTCTTTTTATGTTTTTTTCGTTAAATAGCTTTTACATTATTTTTATAATCAGTACTTTTGCACTCATGATTAGACATATACCCTTTGTTCCTACCTTGATAGCCACGGGCTTTGGTTGTGGCTTCTGGCCGTGGGGCCCTGGCACCATGGGAGCCCTCTTTGCCACCTTGCTGTGGATGGGGGCATCGTTCTGGCTCGACGCTGTCTCTCTGGCGTGGGTCACGCTTGCTGCCGCTGTGGTCTTCACCGGCTTGGGCACATGGGCTACCCACAAGTTGCAGCCGTTCTGGGGCGACGACCCCTCCCGTGTGGTTGTCGACGAGATGGTTGGAGTCTGGATTCCGCTCATCGTGTGCCCCGCGGGCCACTGGCTCTATGCGGCGCTGGCGTTTGTCCTTTTCCGGTTTTTTGATATCGTCAAACCATTGGGCATCCGTGCCCTTGACCGTCGCCGTGGCGCTTTCTGGGTTATGGCCGACGATATTCTGGCTGGCATCTATTCTCTTCTCGTCCTGTTACTGGTGATATGGATGATATGAAGACACAGCTCGTGACTTTCTGCAAGGCAGAGGCTTCGGCGGTTGTGGCTTCGGCAGCCGACTTCGCCGTTACGCTGATACTTGCTGAGCTCCTGGGGCTATGGTATGTCTGCGCCACCTTCATCGGAGCCGTCACGGGAGGTGTGGTCAACTGCATGGTCAACTACCGATGGGTCTTCTCCGCACAGCGTCTGGGCAAGATGAGGCTTGCCCTGCGCTATATCGTGGTATGGGCGGGCAGCATAGGGCTCAATACGGGGCTTACCTATCTCGTCACCGAGCTCGCCGGTTGCAATTTCATCGTGTCCAAGGTGGTTGTGGCCTGCTTGGTGGCAGTCTTGTGGAACTATCAGATGCAGCGTTGCTATGTCTTCGCGTGCCGTCATGACAATATGGATAATAATCAATAGAAATATGAATTACAGAGATTTTCTTCAACGCGTAATCTACGTCATCATCAATCCCATTATCCAGGTTATGGTCAAGGTGGGCATTACCCCCAATATGGTGACCACCATAGGATTTGTGGGCAATCTTGCTGCCACCTCACTCTTTGTTGTCGCAGCCCTCATGGTCCGCAGCGGCGATACCGCCCAGGCCATGGAGATGGTAGGATGGGGTGGTGCCACGATACTCTTTGCCGGACTCTTCGACATGATGGACGGGCGGTTGGCCCGCGTCAGCGGCAAGTCTTCGGTCTTCGGCGCCCTGTGGGACTCTACCCTCGACCGCTATAGCGAGATGGTTTCGCTCTTCGGCGTCTCGGTCGTATTCCTTTACTGCGACTGGTTCTGGATGGGCATCGCCACCTATGCAGCCATCCTGGGTTCGGTGATGGTCAGTTATGTGCGAGCCCGAGCCGAGGGGTTGGGCATCGAGTGCAAGGTAGGACTCCTCCAGCGTCCCGAGCGTGTGGTCATCACCGCCTTGGCGGCTATCGCGAGCGGAGCGACCGGCAATCTGTGGTGGCTGGCTGGCGGTATGCTGGTCATCGCCGTCCTTGCCAATCTTACTGCCTGCTGGCGCATAGCCCATTGCTACAAAGTGTTGAACGCCGGCAAGAAGCAGTAACCCCCTATGTTCAGCATCTATATTCTTGTGGTCTATGTGGCGCTCGTTGCCCTCAGACCCACCCGCCGTGTGGCGCTGGCGCTGATGCCTTGGGTCATCTTCGCCTGCTCCTACGATGCCATGCGCCTCTATCCCAACTATATGGTCAACGACATCGACGTGCGCCAGCTCTATGATACCGAGCTCAGATGGTTTGGCATTGCCCTGTCCTCCGGCGAGACGGTTATTCCCGGCGCCTGGTTTGCCCAGCACCATCATGTCGTGGCCGATGTCATGGCAGGGCTCTTCTATCTGTGCTGGGTGCCTGTGCCCTTGGCCTTTGCGCTGTGTCTCTATTTCCGTGGCAGATATTCGGTCTATCTCCGCTTCTCCATTGCCTTCCTTGTGGTCAATCTGATAGGCTTTTGCGTCTATTACATCCATCCCGCCGCCCCGCCATGGTATGCTCTTGACTATGGATTTACCCCCGTTCTGCATACGCCGGGCAATATGGCGGGTCTCGCGCGCTTTGATGCCCTCACCGGGCTGCCCGTCTTCCATGCCCTGTATGGCCAGAATGCCAATGTCTTTGCCGCGGTGCCTTCGCTGCATGCCGCCTACATGCTGGTAGCCACTGTCTATGCCGTCCTGGGTCGCAGCCGCCGTTGGCTTGTCGCGCTCTTCGCCTTTATCTGCATCGGCATCTGGTTTACGGCTGTCTACACCTGCCACCATTACATCATCGATGTCTTGCTGGGCATCGTCACGGCGCTTGTGGGTGTGGCGCTTACCGAGTGGGTACTTGCCCATACAGCCCGAGGGCGCCGCTGGACCGACCGCTACATGTCGTGGATAAGGCGCTGACCCGCTACAAACCAAAAGACCATCTTCTCCGCAGTGGTGAAGATGGTCTTTTGGGTTATGATGATACATTCTTATCGCGTTTCCATCAGTTGTGAGGCATCGATGCTGCCCGAGCCGTTGGCTCTCCTGTTGAGGTGGCGTGCCGAACCTTTCAGCGTGATGTCGCCCGAACCGTATGTATAGGCGTTGATTACTCCGCAGCGTTGCGCCTTGACCTCGATGCTGCCCGAACCATAGAGCATGATGTTGGTATTCTTGACCCTGTCCTGCTTGATTTCGATATCGCCCGAGCCGCGCAGCCAGATGTTCGATGTGGCACAGCGCAGATAGTCGACTTCCACATCGCCCGAACCGCGCAGATTGACGGTAAAGTTGTCGCATATTACGTATTTCATGTCGGCATCGCCCGAGCCTACGATTTCTACCGTCAGGTTGTCGCTGTCTATCTTGCCCTTGGACTCGAAGTCGCCGCTGCCCCTAAGCGTTACGCCTACCAGGTCGGGCGAGGTTACATATACCTTGACATCATCTCCTGAGTCGAAGCTGAACATACGCGATCCGCTGTTGTAGCCTACTCTGAGTATGTTGCCCCTCACGTAGGTCGTGACGCGGTCTACCTCTTTGGCTTTTCCCACGACCTTGACGCTCGGTCTGTTGCCCTGGGTGTATACGATGTCTATACTTCCTACAGATTCTATTCTTGTGAAGTTGGGTACTCTACGCTGCGATACGGTGTTGCCTTCAGTTGCGTCAACGTGCTTTCCTGCTGCCTGCATGGCGGTGCAAGTCATCAGCGCCACCAGTGCCATAATGATTATTCGTTTCATATTTGTCATTGTTTTATTGGTTTCTGATTATTGGACGAACCATCGGCAGGAAAAGTTGCACCGATGCCGATTTTTTTTCAGCGTATGCAGTTTTGCTCCAGAAAGAGTCTGAACTCGTCTTTATAGCCGTTGAACACATTGATGTCTACCTCGCCCCTGATACCATTGACGCGGCCGTCGGCACACAGCTGCCAGTAGGCCAGGCGCACATCGGGCTTGTATTCGCCATAGCGTGCTATCCACACCGGATGGTTGCTGCGCACGTCGGGGGCGTAGGGCAGATAGGTGTTGACAAACATCTGGCTGATGTAGAGCACCGGTGCCACGCCCGAGCGCAGTCTTACCACCCTGAGCCATGCTCTCACCTCGCGCCAGAGGGCTTCGGGGCCGCCCATGCGTTTGATTTGTGCCGTCGAGGGTTCTATGTCGAGCACCGGAGGCAGGTCGCCCTTTGACAGGCGGGCGTGGCGCAGGAAGTGGCGTGCCTGTGCTGCTCCCGGAGTGGTGGTCGAGAAGAAGTGGTAACTGCCCACGTGTATATTGTGGCTTCGTGCCTGGCGATAGTCGGCTGCGTAGTAGCGGTTGCGTATGGAGATGCCCTCAGTGGCTTTGATGTACATGAAGGAGATGGGGTAGTCCACATGCCCGTTGATGCGCTTGCGGCTCGACGTGCCGAGATGGCTGATGCGCAGTCGCTGCCAGTCGATGCCGAATTTCTTCTTGCCTTTCTCGTGTTGAAATCGCGAGATGTCTATGCCATAGATGCGGTCAGAGGTATAGGTGAGGCGCTCGCCGCGATAGTTTCCGGATTCCCATTCACCTGCTTGCAGTGCCGTGTTGAGCCCCGTCTGATAGCCGAAACCTTCTCTGTGTCCGGCTTTCCAGCTGCCGCAGTATGTGCGACAGCCGTCATAGCAGAGAGTGCCGTGACCGTGGGGGCGCCCACGGCGGTCCATGTCGCCTCTGTACCAGTCGGTGCGGTGGCGGCTGATGCCGTAGCAGAGGGTGTCGGCATTGAAGCGTCCCCATAGCTCCACACTGTCGGGGCAGAAGATGAGGCCCTCGCCCTGGCGGCGACCCTTGACCCTATATCCGGCAGTGACCGAGCCATTGTCCTGGCGGCTGAGCCAGTAGCCGGTATAGCCGGCAGGTAGGGGACCGATGGGGGTGATACCCAGTCTGCGGCTGATGTTGAGCCTGTTGTCGCGTATGACGTGGCGGGCGTAAAGGTCGCGATAGGTGGTGACCAGTGCCTCTTCGTCCAGCATCCTCGGCCATGCCACCATGCTCACGGCCCTTGCGCTGTCTGGGGTAATGCTGTCTGTACGTTGCAGCAGCAGATAGCCTTGCCTGCTGCGCTCTGCCACAGCGTGCAGCGGGTAGCGCTGCCGTTGTTTTCCCTCTTTCACAATGGCTTCGTATCGGGCCTGGGTGGTAAACTTGGCGCCCGAGAGGTTGGCGAGTGCTTTGCGGAGGATGGATATGCGCTGAGTGATGATGGCCGTCTGGCGCTTACTGTCGCGCTGCAGCGACAGCAGTCTTTGCAGTTGTCGGTCCTGGCGGCGGTAATAGCGTGTAATGTCGTGATAGCCTTCGTCCTGCACGCCGTGTACCCGCAGATAGTATTTCAGATTGGCTGTCTCGCGGCGCTGCTCGTCGATGTTTCTCTTCAGGGTATAGCCGCCCTCTTCGTCGCCCCGATAGTAGTGAAGCATATCTTCGTAGAGTGCCAGCTCGCGGCGCAGGTGAAGGGCTGTGGCTGTGCTGTCGCCGCCATAGATGGGGCGGGCAATGGGAGTGGCAAGACTGCCGTGACAGGAGGGGAGCAACGCCCAACGGTTTACCCACACCGCCGGGGTGTAGATGGTATCGGTATAGGCAGGAGTCCATGTGTCGAAGTTGCGGTAGGGTCGCGTGGTGTCGCGGTCGTCGATGTTGCTGATGAGTGGCATAGACAGCGTGCCTACAGACAGCAGTGCGCAGCGTTGCTGCTCTATCATCGCCATGCAGCGGTGCTGGTCTTCGGGGGCGGGCAGGCTCAGCCACCATGCCGCTGCCGCTGCAAGTGCTGCCGCCGTCACGATGCCACCTATATATCTTATGGTTTTCTTCATCTCTATGTGCTATTGTCAATTGAAAGGCGAAATTATAAATAATTTATGAGAACGGACAACAAAACGCCATAATCTTTGTGCCCGATGTCGTGGCTGCCGCATTGGGCTGCACGTTGGAGCTGTACAGCGCATGGTCTTCCGCAGTCAGCGTTTGGTCTTCCGCAGTCAGCGCTTGGTCTTCCGCAGTCAGCGCTTGGTCTTTTGCAGTCAGCGCTTGGTCTTTTGCAGTCAGCGCTTGGTCTTCTGCAGTCAGCGCTTGGTCTTCCGCAGTCAGCGTTTGGTCTTTCGCAGTCAGCCAGACTCGCCGCCAGTCTCTCCCCGTCGCCCTGGCACACGGCATAAAGTGTATACCGTGCCGGCAATTCTCTGCGGCGACCGCGTTGGCGATGGTTTCAAACCCTGAAATGCTGAAATCGTGCTTTGCCATACTCGTTTCGTGCCCCGCATTTACCATTTCGCGCCCTGCAACGCAGATAAACCGCATCACGACGGTTTTCCCTTCGGCCTCCAATGGGCGGTCAGCAACCGACAGCCCCCACAACGCCATGACTGGCACTGTGGGGGCTGGTATCTTAAGGGCGGATAATGCTCCGGTCTATTCCTTCATCAGATTGTCGAAGAAGGAGTCGAGGTCTGAGTCGAGGTCCTTCATCAGGTCGTCGCCAATGATAACGGTATCGTCGTCGGCGAGATACAGGTCGGCTACGGTGTTGCGGTCGTCATCTTCCAGCACAAAACTGAAAGGCTTCATGATGCCCATCTGGTCGATGGTGTCGCTCATGCGCTTCAGCGTGTTGGTGAGCAGGGTGGTGACATGGGTGTAGAAATCGTCGTCGTTGCAGTCTATCCACTGTTCTACCACGCAGCGGTTGAGCTCCATGTCATCGTCGTCGAACGAGACCATCTCGCCGCTCTCAGGCGATACCTTGATGTGTATGTCTGTAATCACCGAGTTCTCGCTGTCAGTGGGAAACTTCTGTGCTGTTTTTCGGATGGCGCGCTCTATCTGTTGCACCGTTTGTTCTGTCGCTTTCATGCCGTAGGCTTTGTATTATTAGTTTTCCAGGGTACCGGCAGGCCGGCTCCATGGTGTTTATCTATATGCAAAGATAATGGATGTGGGATAAAACACAAAGAAAAAACCTAAGTTTTTTATCATTGTATGCAAAAATGGAATGAACAGGCGTGGGAAGGTCATCGTTTAATCAAAGTTTAACGCTCATTTAATGGCCAAAGTGTGTGGCTAAGTCAGAAAAAATAGTTAATTTTGCACACATTATTAATATATGGGCAATGTCGCCATTGCCTTTGTGTTTAGGATTGGTTTGACAACATCAGCAAGTTCATCCCCTAAGTCTGTCAATGCCGTCAGCAAGGAAGGCATAGTAGAACAGATAAGCCCGACAAACGTCAGCGTACGGGTAGTACGGTCGTCGGCTTGTGCCGGATGCGGTCTGTCGGGGCACTGCAACGCATCGGAGTGCAGGGAGACGCTCATCAGCGTACCCGTAGACAGATCGGTAGCCTGCAGCGTGGGCGACAGGGTGAGAGTTGTCACCTCTTCGTCATCGGTCAAGGTGGCTCTGGCATTGGGATTTGCAATGCCGCTGCTCTTGATGATGGCGGTATTTGGCGTCTGTAGGGTGATAGTCGCAAGCAGCGAAATGGCGGCGGCGCTGTACAGTCTGCTGGTTCTTATACCTTATTATATATTACTATACCTCTGCCGTAATATTGTGGGCAGACGTATCCAAATAAGCATTATTGAGAGACTATGAATGAAATGAACTATATTGTAGTGGCGGTGCTGACCCCCGGCGGGGTGGCTTTGCTGGCAGCAGTGGTGCTGTACATCGTGTCGCGCAGGTTTGCCGTCAAGGAAGACCCTCGCGTCAAGGACGTGCAGGAGTGTCTGCCTGGTGCCAACTGTGGCGGTTGTGGCTTTGCCGGATGTGCAGCCTTGGCAGAAGCGCTGGTCAAAGGCGCCGACAAGGGAAGTCTGGACGGACTGCGCTGTCCTGTAGGTGGCGACGAGGCTATGGGCAAGATTGCCGATGTGTTGGGCATAGCTGCCCAGGCTGCCGAACCTATGGTGGCGGTGGTGCGCTGCAACGGCAGTTGCGACAAGCGTGGCAAGGTGGCTGTCTATGAAGGTCTGCACACCTGTGCGGCTGTCAATGCTGCCGGAGCAGGCGAGAGCGGTTGTGGCTATGGCTGTCTGGGCTGTGGCGACTGTGCCGATGCCTGCCAGTTTGGTGGCATCGTCATCAATCCAGCTACCGGACTGCCCGAAGTCGATGAGCAGATGTGTACCGGCTGTGGCAGTTGTGCCAAGGCCTGTCCTCGCCACGTCATCGAACTGCGCAAGAAGGGCCCCAAGGGGCGTCGCGTCTATGTGGGCTGTGTCAACCAAGACCGCGGACCCATAGCCCGCAAGTCGTGTCAGGCTGCCTGCATCGGCTGTGGCAAGTGCGAGAAGGTCTGTCCCTTTGGCGCCATCACTGTAGAGAACAATCTGTCGTATATCGACTACAACAAATGCCGTATGTGTACCAAGTGTGTGGCTGAGTGTCCTACCGGTGCCATCGTCAAAGTCAATTTCCCCATAAAGAAGAAGGAGGCAGAAGCATGAAACTGCATACATTCAAGATAGGTGGCGTGCACCCGGCTGAGCACAAAATCACTGCCGACGTGGCCACCGTCCAGGCGCCGCTGCCCACAGAGGCCATATTCCCCCTCTCACAGCATATCGGCGCACCCGCCAAGGCTGTGGTAGCCAAGGGCGACAAGGTGAAGGTGGGTACGCTCATCGCCGAAGCCGGCGGATTTGTGTCGGCGCCCATCTATTCATCGGTATCGGGTACGGTGACCCGCATAGATAGCGTCGTCGATGCCACGGGCTACCGCCATCCCGCCATCATCATCAAGGTAGAGGGCGACGAGTGGGAAGAAACGATAGACCGCAGCGCGGCGCTCGAAACCCTGGACAAACACCCCGAACTCACTGCCGAAGAGATCGTGGCCCGCGTGAAGTGGGGCGGTATTACGGGTATGGGTGGTGCCGGCTTCCCCTGTCATGTCAAGCTCTGTCCACCGCCTACTGCCAAGGCAGAGTGCGTGATACTTAACGGCGTGGAGTGTGAACCCTACATCACGTCGGACTATCGGCTCATGCTGGAGCATGCCGACGAGATACTGGTGGGTCTCGACCTGCTGATGCGCGCTGCCCACGTAGAGCGTGGCTATATAGGTATCGAGGAAAACAAGCCCGACGCCATCCGTCTCTTGCAAGAGAAGACTGCCAACAGGCAAGATATAAAGATTGTGCCGCTGAAGATGAAGTACCCGCAGGGTGGCGAGAAGCAGCTGGTCGATGCCGTCATCAACAGACAGGTTCCGGCGCCGCCTGCCATCCCCGTCAGTGTGGGTGCCATCGTGCAGAACGTGGCCACGGCTTATGCCGTCTATCAGGCGGTGATGAAGCACAAGCCTCTCTTCGAACGCTATACCACGGTGTCGGGTCTGGCTATGGGCAAGTCGGCCAACTATCTGGTGCGCATGGGCACCCCCTTTGCCCAACTGGTGGACCTCTGCGGCGGTCTGCCCGAGGGCGACAACAAGGTGCTGGCCGGCGGACCCATGATGGGTAAGGCTGTAGCCTCGCTCGATGTGCCCGTATGCAAGGGTACCAATGCCGTGACCGTGCTCAGTGGCAGCGACGCCCATCGCGGCAAGGTGCAGCCCTGCATCCGTTGCGGCAAGTGTGTCGAGGTATGTCCTATGGGTCTCGAGCCCTATCTGCTCGCTACGCTCTCTGCCAACGATATGTACGACCGTGCCGAGCAAGAACAGATAGTATCGTGCATATCCTGCGGCAGCTGCCAGTTTACCTGTCCGTCACACCGGCCTATCCTCGACAACATCGTAATCGGCAAGGGTAGGGTGATGGCCAATATCAAATCACGTAATCAGAAGAAATAAGATAATGAGTAAATTGATAATATCCCTTTCGCCCCACGCCCACGGCGGCGACAGCGTAGAGCGCAATATGTATAATGTGCTGATAGCGCTGGTGCCGGCCCTGCTGGTGTCGTTCTATTACTTCGGGCTGGGCTCGGTGGTAGTCTGTTCGGTAAGCGTGGCGGCCTGTGTCTTCTTTGAGTGGGCGATAACACGCTATATGCTGCGCCGCCCCACCACGCTGCTCGACGGGTCGGCCTGCATCACGGGTCTGCTGCTGGGCATGAACCTGCCCAGCAATTTCCCCATCTGGATGATTATCGTGGGCGCACTGGTAGCCATCGGCATCGGCAAGATGACCTTTGGCGGACTGGGTTGCAACCCCTTCAATCCTGCCATCGTGGGTCGCTGTTTCCTCCTGGTCAGCTTTCCGGCAGCCATGACGTCATGGCCAGTGGCAGGACAGCAGATGGCGTACACCGATGCAGTGACTGGAGCCACTCCGCTGAGCCTGATGAAGACCGCCATCAAGACTGGCGACGTAAGCGTGTTGCAGGGCTTGCCCGACACGGTCGACATGTTGCTGGGCAATGTGGCCAATGGCTATGGAGCAGGCACCATAGGCGAGGTGTGTGCCCTGGCGCTGATAGCCGGACTGATATGGATGCTCTGGCGCCGCGTCATTACCTGGCATATCCCCGTTACCATTCTGGCCACCGTCTTCGTGCTGAGCGGGGCGTTGCATGCGGCCAATCCGGTCTACGCCCATCCTATGGCAGTGGTGCTGAGTGGCGGACTGATGCTGGGTGCCATCTTTATGGCTACCGACTACGTCACCTCGCCCATGACCCATCGCGGGCAGGTCATCTATGCCGTGGGCATAGGTGTGCTCACCGTGGTGATACGCAACTGGGGCAGCTATCCCGAGGGTATGTCGTTTGCCATACTCATCATGAATGCCTTTACGCCCCTCATCAACTTTTATGTCAAACCTAAACGATTTGGGGAGGTAAGCCGATGAAGAAGATGGAATCGACACTCACCAACATGATAGTGGTGCTGGTGGGAGTGGCACTGGTGACAGGATGTCTGCTGGCAGTGGTCAACCACATCACAGAGGGTCCGAAGGCTGCGCAGAAGACTCTGGCTCTGGCTGAGGGCATACGCACCGTGATGGGAAGCAGCGACGTGACGGTGAGCAAGACAGACACCGTATGTATGACGGTCAACGGCAAACCGACGGAACTGATAGTGCATCGTGTGGCTGGCGGCGGTGCTGCCGTGGAGAGCCAGACGATGGGATTTGGCGGTGACTTGCGTGTGCTGGTGGGCTTTGCCGATGACGGCACCATCACCGGTTATACCGTATTGCAGCACGCTGAGACGCCAGGACTTGGCGCCAAGGCTGCCACGTGGTTTCAGAAAGACGGCAAGGGAAACATCATCGGCAAGAAGGCCGTGAAGCCACTCGCCGTGAGCAAGGACGGAGGTGAGGTAGACGCCATCACCGCCTCGACCATCACCTCGAGAGCCTTCCTGAAAGCCGTAAACCAGGCGTATGCCGCCTATATGCAGCAGTCTGCCGACGCCCACACCGGCGCAACCAAAATAAAGAAAGGATAGACAACGATGAATCTACTCAATATAATCAAAAACGGCATCATCAAGGAGAATGCCACATTCGTATTGCTCTTGGGCATGTGTCCCACACTGGCTACCACCACAAGTGCTACCAACGGACTGATGATGGGTCTGGCCACGATGGCAGTGCTGATATGTACCAACTTTGTCATCTCTTGCATCAAGAACATCACCCCCGACAAGGTGCGCATACCTGTCTTCGTAGTGGTCATCGCTACCTTCGTCACCATTCTCCAGATGTTTATCGAGGCTTATCTGCCCGATGTCAACAAGAGTCTGGGCATCTATATCCCGCTGATTGTGGTCAACTGTGTGATATTGGGCCGTGCCGAAGCCTTCGCCTGCAAGAACACTCCGCTGGCGAGCATCGCCGACGGTGTGGGTATCGGTCTGGGCTTTGCCCTGGCACTGACTCTGCTCGGTGCCGTGCGTGAAATTCTGGGCGCAGGGTCGCTCTTCGGTTGTGCCCTCTTGCCCGAGACTACCAATATCCTGCTCTTTGTGCTTCCTCCGGGTGCATTCATCACCTTGGGTTATCTTGTCGCAGTGTTCAACCATTTCAAAAAGGCATAGACTATGGAATATATCCTGATATTCATCTCGGCGATATTCGTCAACAACATCATTCTCTCCCAGTTCTTGGGCATCTGTCCGTTCCTGGGTGTCTCCAAGAAGATAGACACCGCTCTGGGCATGGGTATGGCAGTGGCCTTTGTGCTCACGCTGGCTACCATCGTGACCTATCTTATCCAGTATGGACTGCTTGTGCCGCTCGGGTTGCAGTATCTGCAGACGCTGGCCTTCATTCTGGTCATCGCGGCACTGGTGCAGATGGTTGAAATCATCCTGCGTAAGGTTTCGCCCGCCCTCTATCAGGCATTGGGCATCTTCTTGCCACTCATCACGACCAACTGTGCGGTGCTGGGTGTGGCCATCCTCGTCATTCAGAAAGACTATACGCTGGCGGAGAGCATCGCCTATGCTTTCTCTACCGCATTGGGCTTTGCCCTGGCGCTCACCGTCTTTGCCGGAATGAGAGAGCAGATGGCTCTGGTGCAGATACCCAAGGGCATGCGTGGTATGGCCATCGTGCTCGTGGCAGCCGGCCTGCTGAGTCTCGCATTTATGGGCTTCGGCGGCGTGGATAGCGGTCTGAAGGCCGCATTGGGGCTCGAATAAACGGTAGAATAACGATTATTTATCATAACATCAAACAATATGAAACAGACAATTCTGGTAACAGGTGGTACTGGCTTTATCGGCTCTCATACCACAGTTGAACTGCAGCAGGCAGGCTACAAGGTAGTTGTAGTAGACAATCTGTCTAACTCCAATGAGAAAGTGCTCGACGGTATTGAGAAAATCACAGGCATCCGTCCTGCCTTTGAGAAGGTTGACCTCCGTGACAAGGAGGCTACAGAGAAGGTGTTTGAGAAATACCCTGACATCGAGGGTATCATCCATTTCGCCGCTTCCAAGGCAGTGGGTGAGAGTGTGCAGAAGCCTTTGCTCTATTATCACAACAATATCATCTCGCTGGTCAACCTGCTGGAACTCATGCCTAAGTATAATGTCAAGGGCATCATCTTCTCTTCTTCATGCACCGTATACGGTCAGCCCAAGCCCGAGAATCTGCCTGTTACCGAGCAGGCTCCTCACCAGAAGGCTACCTCGCCTTATGGCAATACCAAGGAGGTGAACGAGCAGATTATCCTCGACGATATCAACAGTGGCGCTCCCATCAAGAGCATCGTGCTGCGCTACTTCAATCCTATCGGTGCCCACCCATCGGCTCTCATCGGCGAGTTGCCCAATGGTGTGCCCAACAACCTCATCCCCTTTGTCACTCAGACCGCTATCGGTGTACGCGAGCAGCTCACCATCTTCGGCAACGACTATAACACTCCCGACGGTACCTGTATCCGCGACTATATCTATGTAGTGGATCTGGCCAAGGCCCATGTGGCTGCTATGGCGCGCGTGCTTGACAAGGAAACCGAGCCTATCGAGTATTTCAATATCGGTACAGGTAAGGGCAATTCTACCCTCGAGATTGTCGAGGCTTTTGAGCGTGCCACCGGCGTGAAGCTCAACTGGAAGTATGGTCCTCGTCGTGAAGGCGATATCGAGAAGATTTGGGGCGACTGTTCCCACGCCAATGAGGTGCTGGGTTGGAAGGCCGATACTCCTCTTGATGACGTCATGCGCAGTGCATGGAACTGGCAGCTCAAGCTCCGTGAAGACGGCGTGATGTAATAACTCTACGGGATAGACTCGTCCCTATATATTGCTTCTATACGATGATGCCTTGTCATTGTATAGAAGCAATTTTCATTTGTTGGTTGCCACAACTCGGCAATCCATTACGATGGTACGGGAACTCGGCGATGCTGTCATTATCATCATGGAGATAGGATGGGGTAGCGTCATTGTGATGCATACAAACGATAATAGGCTGACTTCCTTGCGGAAATCAGCCTATATCAATTTCTTTTCCGGTGAAGAATTAAGCCTCAGCGGGAGCCTCTTCGGTAGCTTCAGCCTGAGCAGCAGCCTCGGCCTCAGCCTTGGCAGCAGCCTCAGCAGCCTTCTTGTCAGCTACTTTCTTGGCGATAGCCTCGTTAATCTTCTTCTCCTGCTCGAGCTCCTTGGCAGCAGCTTCCTTCTTACCCTTTGCTACGTTCTCACGAGTAGTAGTGGTCTTCTGGTCCTTGCCCTGCTTCCAGGCCTCAAACTTCTGCTGCATAGCAGCTTCGTCGAATGCGCCCTTCTTTACGCCACCTTTGAGGTGCTTCATCAGGTAAACGCCCTCGCCCTTGAGGATGTTGCGAGCTGTGTCGGTGGGCTGTGCGCCAACCTCTACCCAGTAGAGTGCACGCTCGAAATTCAAATCTACAGTTGCAGGATTGGTGTTAGGATTGTAAGTACCAATCTTCTCAGTAAATCTACCATCACGTGGTGCTCTTGCGTCAGCGATAATGATGCTGTAGAAAGCATAGCCTTTACGACCGCCGCGCTGTAATCTGATCTTTGTTGCCATTTTTAATGTAAAATTATGATTAGGTTTGAATTTTATTGCTGCCATCACGTGACAGCGGGTGCAAAGGTACTACATCTTTTTGGAAAACGAAAGAAAATTAGTGGAAAAGTGATGGTTTTCATCGTATTTTTGTCTATTTGGGCTTTATGATTGCTGGGTTTGTGGCTATCAAGGCGGTTGTTGCGCGTGTTTTGAGTCATATCACTCGTAGCTGCTGGGGTAGGGCAATCAGCAGTCATCACTTTTCCTGCATCCCTATACCTTATTATATATATAAGGAGCAAGCGCAACACGGCAATATGATTTTATGGAGCATCCAGATGGCTGTGGCACGTTTTTTGCAAATGATTAAAGTGAACGAAACTTTATAAAATACATATAACTATGCAAAAAGGTAATATCGGAGTAACGACAGAGAACATATTCCCTGTCATCAAGAAGTTCCTCTATTCTGATCACGAGATCTTCCTTCGTGAAATGGTTTCCAATGCGGTAGACGCTACCCAGAAGCTGAAGACCCTGGCTGCCCAGGGTGATTTCAAGGGCGAGATGGGTGACCTCACCGTGCATGTAAACCTGGATAAGGACAAGGGTACGCTCACCATCAGCGACCGCGGTATCGGTATGACTGCCGACGAGGTTGACCGCTATATCAATCAGATAGCCTTCTCTGGCGTCAACGACTTCATGGAGAAGTACAAGGACAAGGCCAATGCCATCATCGGTCATTTCGGTTTGGGTTTCTACTCTGCTTTCATGGTAAGCAAGAAGGTAGAGATTGTTACCCGCAGCTACAAGGATGACGCCAAGGCCGTGAAATGGTCTTGCGACGGCAGCCCTTCATATACACTGGAAGAAACAGAGAAGGAAGACCGTGGTTCTGACATCATCCTCTACATCGACGACGACTGCAAGGAATTCCTGGAGAAGGCCCGCATCGAGTCGCTGCTCAACAAGTACTGCAAGTTCCTGGCTGTGCCCGTAGCCTTTGGCAAGAAGACCGAGTGGAAGGACGGCAAGCAGGTGGAGACTGCCGAGGACAATATCATCAACGACGTGGAGCCTCTCTGGACCGCTACCCCAAGTCAGTTGAAGGACGAGGACTACAAGAAGTTCTATCGCACGCTCTATCCCATGCACGATGAGCCCCTCTTCTGGATCCATCTGAATGTAGATTATCCCTTCCATCTTACTGGTATTCTCTATTTCCCACGCATCAAGAGCAATATAGAACTCCAGCGCAACAAGATACAGCTCTACTGCAACCAGGTGTTTGTGACCGATCAGGTCGAAGGCATCGTGCCCGACTTCCTCACTCTCCTGCATGGTGTGATTGACTCTCCCGACATCCCCCTCAACGTAAGCCGAAGCTATCTACAGAGTGATGCCAACGTGAAGAAGATCTCTACCTACATCACCAAGAAGGTGGCAGACCGTCTGCAGTCGCTCTTCAAGGCCGACCGCAAGGCTTTTGAGGAGAAATGGGACGACTTGAAGCTCTTCATCAACTACGGCATGCTGTCGCAGGAAGATTTCTATGACCGCGCCAAGGACTTTGCCTTGATGAAGGACACCGACGGCAAGTACTTCACCTTCGAGGAGTACAAGACCCTCATCAAGGACAACCAGACCGACAAGGATGGCAATCTGGTATATCTCTACGCCAACGACGCCACCGAGCAGTATTCATATATCGAGGCTGCCAAGGCCAAGGGTTACAGCGTGCTGCTGATGGACGGTGAACTCGATACTCCTGCCATCTCCATGTTGGAGCAGAAGTTTGAGAAGAGCCGCTTCACACGTGTCGATGCCGACATCGCCGACCGTCTTATCACCAAGGACGACGAGAAGAAGAACGAGCTGGGCGAGGATGAGAGCGCCAAGCTGTCAGATGTCTTCAAGACCCAGATGCCCAAGATAGACAAGGCCGAGTTCATGGTCGAGGTCCAGCCTATGGGCGAGAATGGACAGCCTGTACTCGTCACCCAGAATGAATATATGCGTCGTATGAAGGAGACCAGCAAGTATCAGCCTGGCATGAGTTTCTATATGCAGATGCCTGATTCGTATATGGTAGTACTCAACAGCGACCATCCGCTCATCAAGCGTGTACTTGACGAGACCGACAAGGCTACCGCAGATGCTCTGAAGCCGGTTGAGGCCGAATTGCGTGGTCAGGAAGCTCGTCTGGCTGCCATCAATCAGAGCCAGAGTGGCAAGAAAGACGAGGAAATCAGCCAGGAGGAGAAGGACGACAAGGCCAATACGCAGAAGGCCATCAACGACCAGCGCGCCAAGAAGACCCAGATTCTGGGCGAATACGCTGCTGGCAATGAGGTGGTACATCAGCTCATCGACTTGGCATTGCTCCAGAACGGCATGCTGAAGGGACAGCGTCTGAATGACTTCCTCAAGCGTTCGGTTGACCTGATTAAGTAATCGAATTATCTATATTTCTTTTTAGAGAGTCGTATCTGTAGTGGATACGACTCTTTTTTTTAGGTTCGCCGTGGTCACCAGGGCGCAGATTGTCGTTTCCGGTCTCTGGGTGCAGTTCCTATGTGGCGAAGCCAGGTTGCGCTCGGCAGACATGGCCCGGGCAGTCATTATCGCCAAATATGGGGTAAAATATGGCCGAAAACAGGAAAAATGCAGTTTTTTGAAAAATAATTGGGGAAATGTTTGGCGGTATAGGAAAAACTCTGTACCTTTGCACTCGCAATTAAGGAACAAGGTTAGCCTACTACTTAAGAAGCAAAGAACGGAATGGTTCCGTAGCTCAACTGAATAGAGCATCTGACTACGGATCAGAAGGTTGTGGGTTTGAATCCCGCCGGAATCACCACTAAGGACTGAGGTTTTCTCAGTCCTTTTTTTATGTCCGCACGCAAGGCCGCATTTCTTCTTTTTGGGGTGGCCGCCGTTGTTGTCATTGTGTCATGTGCCACAAGCGAAATAGCAAATATTGCAGGCGCGGTATTGGCTTAATTGTGTAATTTTGCAACAGTAATACTTAACAATACCAAACCTAATGCGAAAAATCAATACATTGCTGACTATCTGTGCGGCGGCGTCGATGCTCCATGCGCAGCCCCGCATCAACCCCGATGATTACAAGATAGACGCTGCCGACGTGCAGCGTGCCGAGAAGCTCATTGCCGCTCCGGTGCCCGACGACGTGGTGATGCCTACGCGCCATCCTGACGCCCAGTGGTACCCTGGCGCGGCGCTCGGCCTGTTTATGCACTGGGGCATACACAGTGTCGACGGCATCCAGCCGTCCTGGAACATGATAAAGCACTACCGCTATGGCGGCAAGCGTTATCACAGTCCCAAGCGTTATTACCGGCTTGCCCGCAAGTTCAAGCCCACCATTCTTCCCGACAGTTTCCTCACGGCAGCCCATGACGCCGGGTTCACCTATGCCGTGCTTACCACCCGTCACCACGACGGCTATGCCCTCTGGCCATCCAAGTATGGTATAGGCGTGCGCCACGACTTGCCCGGCCGCGACCTCGTGCGCGAGTATGTCGATGCGTGTCGTGCCGCCGGACTCAAGGTGGGCCTTTACTTTTCGCCCCGCGACTGGCATTATCCTGAGGCAATGGCGCCATGTGAGTTTAATGTCAGAACCCGAAGCAAGGTACCAGCCATAACCGACAGCGTGGCCAATCGCGCGAAGTATGTAAGGTTTGTGGGATATGTGATGCGCCAGCTGGAAGAACTGCTGACGGGCTATGGCAAGATAGATCTGCTGTGGCTCGACGGTATGGGGTGGCGTGGCATCGCTGAGAACAACACCGAGAAGATATACAGTTGGATCAGAACCATGCAGCCCGGTATCGTCATCAACGACAGATGGGCCAACCTGGTAGATCCCGACAACCCCGATGGAACCAGCGTGCGCATAGGCGACCTCACCACGCCCTTTGAGTGTGGCGAGCCTACCTATATCCCATCGCCCTGGTGGGAGGTGCAGGACCTGTGGACCTATGGTGGCGGCTGGGGCTACGACCGCAAGGAGAAGTTCCGCCCTATGGCCTGGTTCTTCAACCGCTTGGCTCAGGCGCGTTCCCTTGGTGGCAACTTCTTGGTCAATGTGGGTCCCCGGCCCGACGGCGACATGCCGCGGGAGTTCTATGCCAAGATGGACAGTCTGTCGCAGTGGATGGAGTATGGTCGCGAGTCAATCTTCGGCACCGGCATCACGCCCGGCCCCGAGCTCTGCAACGTCAAGCTCACCTCGCGCGGCAGCGATACGCTCTATGCCCATGTAATGCCAAAGGGCAGCAACCAGGTCAACCTGATTACTGCCCGTAAGCCTGCCAGTGTCACTGTCTTGCGCACTGGCCAGAAGTTATCGTTTATCTATCGCGACGGCCACCTTTACTTTGCGGTGCCCAAGGAGCAGCGTCTGCCCATGGACGAGGTGGTGCGCATCTTGTTTTAGACTATGCCCTGTGCCATCATGGCTCGTGCAACCTTGAGGAAGCCGGCTATGTTGGCACCCTTCACGTAGTTGATGTAGCCATCGGCCTGTGTACCATATTTCACACAGTTGGCGTGGATGTCGTTCATGATTTCGCGCAGCTTGGCATCCACCTCCTCGCGCGACCAGCGCAGACGCTCCGAGTTCTGCGTCATCTCCAGTCCCGATACTGCCACACCGCCGGCATTGCTTGCCTTGCCGGGGCAGTAGAGGATTTTGGCATCCTGGAACACCTTGATGGCCTCGGGAGTGGTGGGCATGTTGGCGCCCTCGGTTACGGCTATCACGCCGTTGGCCACCAGTGCCTGCGCAGCCTCTTCGTTGATTTCGTTCTGGGTGGCACAGGGTGTGGCGATGTCGGCCTTCTCAAACCAAGGCTTGGCGCCCTCCACGTATTTCACGCCGTACTTCTCGGCATATTCGCGTATGCGGCCACGCTCTATATTCTTGAGTTCCATGATGTAGTCGAGCTTCTCGCGGTCTATTCCGTCGGGGTCGTAGATATATCCGTCCGAGTCAGAACAGGTGACGGGCTTGGCGCCGAGCTCGAGCAGTTTCTCCATAGTATATTGTGCCACGTTGCCCGAACCCGATACGAGCACCGTCTTGCCGGCGAGCTCTATGTTGCGCGTCTTCAGCATGTTCTCGAGGAAGTAGATGTTGCCGTAGCCCGTGGCTTCGGGACGGATGCGCGAACCGCCAAACTCCTGACCCTTTCCTGTGAGGATGCCACAGAACTGATGGGTTAGCTTCTTGTACATACCAAACATATAGCCCACCTCGCGGCCACCCACGCCGATGTCACCTGCCGGAACGTCTTCGTCGGGACCGATGTGGCGGTAGAGTTCGAGCATGAAAGCCTGGCAGAACCTCATCACCTCGGCATTGCTCTTGCCGCGGGGCGAGAAGTCGCTGCCGCCTTTGCCGCCGCCCATAGGCAGGGTAGTGAGCGAGTTCTTGAAAGTCTGCTCAAAAGCAAGAAACTTGAGAATAGACTGGTTTACCGATGAGTGGAAACGAATGCCGCCTTTGTAGGGGC
This sequence comes from Prevotella sp. P4-67, assembly GCF_002251325.1. NCBI lineage: Bacteria > Pseudomonadati > Bacteroidota > Bacteroidia > Bacteroidales > Prevotellaceae > Prevotella > Prevotella sp. P4-67. The sequence goes on along the minus strand of NZ_NPJL01000039.1, from coordinate 65,190 downwards.
CGATGGCGTTGTTGTGCTGGACGCGGTAACCCATGTTGGTCTGCACATTGCCTTTGTCGTCGACCCAGTTTACGCGAAACTGGATGATGCGATCCGGAACACAAAGGCGCTCGATGAGGTTGGCCCTGTCAAATTCGGGGTGCTTGTTGTATTCATCCTCAATGGTGGCCAAAACCTGGCTGACAGCCTGGATATACTCAGGCTCATTTGGAAATCTTCTCTTAAGATTTTCCACAACATCCGTAGCTTTCATTCTGTTAATGTTTTAAGTAAAAATGTTAACCTTGATACAATTTCTCTCAATCTTTTGGGCAAAGTTATACATTTTTACTTAAAAACCGCACAAATTGTAATGAAATTTACGAAAAATGTTGAAAAAAGTAAGGATTGTCATCATTATCCCCACTTCTTCCAACCATTATGCCGCTAAGTCTGCAGCCGTTTCTACGACCGTTGCCAGTCATCAGTCTTCGTACAGATAGAAGAAACGCTCCATCATCTGCCACTTCTCGTCAGAGGTATCGCCCTCCTTGCACTTTTGGAAACGGCCGACAAAGTTTTCCCACTCCTGCTGGCGAGGCAGCTGGGCAAGTCTGGCCATAGCCTTGTCCCAGTCGAAGTCGAGGGGAGTCTCTACGATCATCACCTCGCGCGTACCTATAATATATAGTTCCATCTCCAGGATGCCTACTTCCTGTATTCCCTGCTTGATTTCGGGCCAGAAGTCCTCGCGCGAATGAGCTTTCCGATAGCTTGCCAGCGACTCAGGGTCGTCCTTGAGCTCCAAAATCTGAACATAACGCTTTACGGGTTGGCCGAAGCGCTTTACGATATATCCTTCCGTCATCATAGTTGTTGTTATGTAGTTATTAATTGCCTTTTATTGATATAACGCAAGTCCTCGATTTTTATTTTGACCGAGGTCAACAAAAGTGGGATTTCATACCATTTTAGTGCGAATTGTTTGGACTGTGTGCGCAAACAGCGTAACTTTGCACTCGATAACAAAAGGATAACATTAACAACTTAAAAAAGAAAGGTAAAAAGATTATGTTGACATTAGGATTTGTAATGATTATCGCAGTCGCTTTGGTTAAGGCCATCAGTTTGGGTCACAACCTCGACATGGGCAAGTAAGCCCCTTGCGAAGAAAGGTAAAACACCATTGGTGTTACAATTATAATAATTTAGGTGGAAAAGGCCTGGTTTTGAAAGAAACCGGGCCTTTTTTGTCAAATTTCTATGGCCTGATATGTTGATTATTCTTACCTTTGTATCCGATTTCGGCATGTGGCCGGACTTTTTCTCTACAAACAATTAACAAACAATAAAACAAGTTACAATGAAAAGATTGATTTCTTTCTTGATGATGGTCTTTGCCTGCACCGCGACTTTCGCCCAGGTAGAGCGGCCCAAGCTCGTGGTAGGCTTCGTGGTCGACCAGATGAGATGGGATTACCTCTATTATTATAATGACCAGTTTGGCGAAGGCGGCTTCAAGCGCCTGCTGCGCGAAGGTTTCAGCTGCGAGAACACCATGATCAACTATGTGCCCACCGTTACCGCCATCGGCCATTCATGTATCTATACTGGCTCAGTGCCCGGCCTCAACGGCATCGCCGGCAACGATTTTATGATTGCCGGCAAGAAGATGTACTGCGTGTCCGACTCCACCGTGCATAGCGTGGGCTCGTCGAGCAGAGAGGGCAAGATGTCGCCCCGCAACCTCCTTGCCACAGGCATCGGCGATATGCTCAAGATAGCCACCGACTACAAGGCCAAGGTCTTTGGCGTTGCGCTCAAGGACCGCGCAGCCATCCTGCCCGCAGGCCATGCTGCCGACGCCGCCTACTGGTGGGACACCTCGGCAGGACACTTCATCTCCAGCTCCTATTATATGGACAAGCTGCCCGAGTGGGTCAACCGCTTCAACAAGACCGTGCGCGTGAAGCCTGGTACCGACATCAAGTGCAGCCCCGAGGGTGTCACCAAGACTTTCCAGATGGCCAAAGCCGTGCTCGACAATGAGCAGCTGGGTCAGGACGATGTCACCGACATGCTCGCCATCAGCATCTCTTCGACCGACATCATCGGCCATGCCTATGGCACCCGTGGCGCCGAGAATAAGGCTGCCTATATGCGTACCGATGCCGAGTTGGCAGACTTCCTCGCCTATCTCGACCAGAAGGTGGGCAAGGGCAACTACCTCTTCTTCCTCTCCGCCGACCACGGTGGCATGCACAACGCCAATGTGATGAAGGAGCACAAGATACCCGCCGACGGCTATGCCGCATGGAACGAAATCAAGTCGCTCAACGAGGCCTTCCGCACCAAGTATGGCATCGAGACCGTGGCGCTCATGGCCAATGCCAACCGCATCTACCTCGACCACGCTGCCATCGCCAAGGCAGGACTCCAGCTCGACGCCGTGAAGAAAGAGGCTGCCGACTTCCTGGCCCGCAACCCCAAGGTACACATGGTAGTCGACTATGCCAATGCCGTCAACACCAGTCTACCACAGCTCATCCGCGAGCGCATCGTCAACGGATGGAACCCCGAGCGCAGCGGCGACCTCTTTGTGGTGCCCAAGCCCCATCATGTCGATGGCGTGGTTACCCCCGAATACCGCGGCACCAGCCACGGCGTGTGGAACCCCTACGACTCACACATCCCCATGGTATTTATGGGATGGAAGGTGCCCCACGGACAGACCTCCACACCTACCCGCATCGTCGATATCGCCCCCACCGTGTGCGAGATGCTGCATATCCAGATGCCCAACGCCTGCATAGGCGACGCTGTCAACGAGATAGTTAATCCCAAATAATCCCTGTTTTAGTTTCACCCCATCAAGCCACTCACCCATGCCGTGAGTGGCTTTTTTCATGCCCGCTGCCGTAGACCTGTCTGCCCCTGTCTTCGAGCCGTCAGTTCCCGACCTCTACGCCGATATTCCCGGTCTTCATTCTGTCATTCCCCGATCCGCCACGCATGTCCACAACTTCTCCGCCACCACCCCTAAGTTTATCTCAAAGCATGAAATGCAGAAATCATGGCGCGCAATAATCAAAGCAAACCACGAAACAATAAAATCCAACCACGAAATACTTCCCAAAGCCATCATCACCACCTCTTTCCGTGTGGTGGGATGGGGGAGTGGGGCGGCGGGAATGATGGTTGTAGTGACGACAAAGCCCAGGACTGTGGGGAAAAATCCTCGACAGTCCTGGGCTGTTATCCTCTTGGTCTCGCCTTGCGGCAGAGGGCCATTGCTTAATAGTTCTCGGCCTTGAGCTCGAAGTAGCTCTGCGGATGGTTGCACACGGGGCATACCTGGGGAGCCTGCTTGCCCACTACCACGTGGCCACAGTTGCGGCATACCCAGATGGCGTCGCCTTCGCGTGAGAATACGAGGGCGTCCTCGATGTTCTTCAGCAGCTTGCGGTAGCGCTCCTCATGGAGTTTCTCGATGGCAGCCACGCCGCGCATCTTGGCAGCTATCTCTGTGAAGCCCTCTTCCTCGGCCTCTTGTGCCATGCGGTCGTACATGTCGGTCCACTCGTAGTTTTCGCCCTCGGCGGCAGCCTTCAGATTGCTTCTGGTATCCTTTACGGCGCCACCTTCAAGGTACTTGAACCACATCTTGGCGTGCTCTTTCTCATTGGCAGCTGTCTCTTCAAAGATGGCAGCTATCTGCTCGAAGCCGTCCTTCTTGGCACGTGATGCGAAATAGGTATATTTGTTGCGAGCCATAGACTCACCTGCGAAAGCCTCCATGAGGTTCTTCTCTGTTTTGGTTCCTTTAAGTTCTTTCATAATCATTTCTGTTTTGTTTGTTATTCTGGATGCAAAGTTAACCATATATCCGACAGCCTCCAAACGTTTTTTTCTATCTGCCCATAGAAAAAATCTATAATAGTGTGCTCTGCCGTTGATTATTTTATTAACTTTGCCCATACAAATGATAATTTTAACGCGTAAATAGGCCATGACATTACAACAGATGGAATATATTGTGGCGGTATATCGGCTTCGCCATTTCGCCCGTGCCGCCGAGCATTGTGGCGTCACCCAGCCCACGCTGAGCGCCATGATACAGAAGTTGGAAACCGAATTGGGCGTGAAGATATTTGAGCGCTCGTCGCAGCAGGTGATACCCACCGAGATAGGCCGCAAGGTGGTAGAGCAGGCATGGAAGGTGCTGGTGAGAGCCAACCGCATCCACGACATCGTGAACGAAGAGCGCCAGTCGCTGGCAGGCACTTTCAGTCTGGGTATCCTGCCCACCATAGCCCCATATCTGCTGCCTCGGTTCTTCACCCGTCTGCAGCGCGAGCACCCCGAGGCCGATATCCGCGTGATGGAGATGAAGACTGCCGACATCAAGCGTGCCCTCAACCGGGGCGAGCTCGACGCCGCCATCCTGGTGAGCCTCGACGATATGGACCACTATGTGCAGACACCGCTCTTCTATGAGCAGTTTCTGGCCTACGTGTCGCGTGGCGATGCCCTCTTCTCCCACAAGGCCATCAAGACCAGCGACCTGAACAACGAGTTCCTATGGCTGCTCGAAGAGGGTCACTGCTTCCGCGACCAGCTGGTCAAGTTCTGCCAACTCAAGTCGGCCGACAGCAGCAAGAAGACCTATTCGCTCGGTAGTATCGAGACCTTCATGCGCATGGTGGAGGGCGGCCAGGGTGTCACCTTCATTCCCGAGCTGGCTCTCGAACAGCTCTCTCCGGCTCAGCACGAACTGGTGCGCCCCTTTGCTCTGCCCATACCTGTGCGCGAGGTGGTGCTGCTTACCACGCGTGCCTTTGTGCGCCACTCGGTGCTCAATCTCATTGCCGACGCCGTGCGCCGCAGCGTGCCCCAACGTATGCTCCAGTTCAATAATACCGAGCAGAGGGTGTAGCCGCAGGCCTGCACCTGATGAAGAAACGATTAAAACAGATGATTATGGAAAATATTGCTGTCCGGTAAAAATCAAAATAGCATAAAATCTCGCCCGAAGCCCAGTAAATCTGACTTCGGGCTTTCTTTTTCCAACAATAAGCCCCCTTAATCGAAAAGATTAGGTGGTGGCGGCGCTTTTTGCGTCTCTTTTTGCAAGAATATCATTCCATGTTTTCTCGGGTTCTTCCATGAAAGCGATAAAATCGACATAGTACATGAGCTTGAATCCAACCATGGTAACAACCAGCGAGAATGCACTGTATCTGTTTCTCACCGTCTTTGGGCTCGTGCGTCTGCCCCATAGCGCATTCCCATTATCGTTATGTGAGTGTATTGTTTTTTTTACTATTATGTTGGCGGTTATGAGAAGCATTGTGCAATTATTCCCGAATAATAGACTGCTTCATCATTTTTTTTTGTACTTTTGTCCTCGTCTTTTAATACATATAGGATGAAAACAGTAAGAAGCATGATGGCGATACTGGCACTGGCCGTATCGATAGAAATGGGGGCACAGGGCATTATACGCCCTAAGACCACGCCTGCTCCGAATGTTACGCATACCACACCCTCAAAGTCTAAGACACAGAAGCGTACGGTGCAGACCCGAAAGAGTGGGCCGTCGCGTAAGCAACTGCTGGATCAGGCTGTACATGATATGGTACGCGTAGAGGGCGGCACCTATACAATGGGACTTACCAAGGGTATGCAGGATGCAGTAGGGTGGGCCTCGCCGGCTCATAGAGTTACGGTAAGCTCTTTCTTTATCAGTAAGTATGAGGTGACTCAGGCGCTGTGGCGTGCCGTCATGGGCAGTAACCCTTCGCGGTTTAAGGGCGACAACAGACCTGTGGAGCATGTGAGTTGGGATGACTGCCAGCTGTTTCTGTCGCGCCTCAGAACACTTACCGGCTACAGTTTCCGTCTGCCCACCGAGGCCGAGTGGGAGTATGCCGCACGCGGTGGTAACAGGTCGCGTGGCTATGTGTTCAGCGGTAGTGACAACCTGAATAATGTGGCCTGGTACAAGGGCAATAGCGACATGACCACCCACGATGTGGGAGGCCTGGAACCCAACGAACTGGGGCTGTATGACATGGCAGGCAATGTGTCTGAGTGGTGCAGCGACTTTATGGGCGACTATACCGCCAGTCTGGCCGTTGACCCCAAAGGACCGGCTACGGGCGATTTCCGCGTGGTGCGTGGCAATTACTGGAATGGTGCGCAGATAGGGTGCTATATATGTGCCCGAGGCTCGGCAGTGCCCGATTCGCGCCATACTACGGGGCTGAGGCTTGCACTGTCAGAGTAGCGTTGCAAAAAGATAGATTATGGAAAAAGAATTTGAAGACTTCTGGACCGCTCATAGCAAACAACTCATTGCGCGAGCCCCCAAGCGCTGGCAGGAAGAGCGAACCCATAGCTTGGGGATGAACACTCTGGGCGACTGGCTGCTCTGGATAGTGCCCGTGGGCGTGGTGGTGTGTCTGATGGATTACAAGTTTGTGGCGAGCAGCCTGGTTAACTTCCTTATCTTGCTCGTCATCTGCGTGGTGTGCGTGGTGGTGTGCCAGATGGTGCGTCCCTATGTCACGGGCAAACGCAGCGTGGCCGAAATAGACAAGGAAATCAAGCAATACTACTACGAGCAGTATCGCCGCGACGGAAAGATAGAACTGTAAGGATGGCTATATCCGCATCAGTTCGCTCATGATGCTGTCGGAGAGGTAGATGCCGCTGCGGGTGAGGTGGAGCCGGTCGTCGTCGACAGCCAGCAGGCCGCGGCCGATGTGTGGTCTGGCGGCGTCGAGGGCAAACTGCCGGTCTTCGGGCGAAAGGTGCTCGAGCTGCAGCCCCTCTCGCGTGCGTAGAGCAGTGGTGATAAGGTCGTTGTAGTGGGTCTCGGCATCTATCGTCTCGTATTCGCAGGGGCGAATGCCATCTTCTATCGAGCTGATGTAGTCGTCCAGACTGGCTGTATTCCAACTCCTTGTATTTCCGTCATACGAGTGCGCGGCTGCACCTACGCCTATGTAGGGCGTGTCGTGCCAGTAGCTGCTGTTGTGGCGGCTTCGGAAGCCCGGTAGGGCAAAGTTGCTTATCTCATAGTGTTCATATCCGGCAGCGGTAAGCCGGTCGATAAGCACGTTGTACATGTCGAGCGACAGTTCGTCGCTTATTTCTTTTATCTTCCCTTGTTCCAGATACCGGTAGAGCAGGGTACCCTCTTCATACATCAAGGAGTAGGCCGACAGGTGTTGGGCGCCGAGAGCGAGAGCATGGTCTATGTCGCTCTCCCAGTCGGCCAGAGTCTCGTCGGGAAAACCGAACATGAGGTCTACGCTGATATTGCCGATGTTCAGCCGATGCAGTGTCTCTACAGCCCGTGTCACCTCATCGGCAGTGTGGCGTCGGCGAATCAGGCGGAGCCTGCTGTCACTGAAAGTCTGGGCTCCCATACTTACACGGTTTACCTGTGGCGGCAGGCGGAAACCTGCGCGACACACGTCGTCGGGATTACATTCGATGGTGACTTCGGCGTCGTCGCTCACCCTATACCTATTATATATATAGGAGATGAGTCTGTCGAGATTGCCGGCAGAGAGCATGCTGGGCGTACCTCCCCCCAGATAGATGGTATCGATGCTGTCGGCAGAGGCTTGGCGCATGTCAAGTTCGTGGCACACGGCGTCGATATAACTATCTTGGATATCAGCACGTGTGGTACTGTAAAAGCCACAGTAGGCACAACGCGATGCACAGAAAGGTATGTGAATGTATAAACCAGCCATAATTGGCGCAAAATTAATAATAAGTTGAAAAAAAATGAAGATTTTTGCCGTTTTCTTTTGGTGTTTCTCCTAAAATATATAACTTTAGCATCGATAAGGGCAAGTGTATCGCAACACATGCCATGACTAAGAACATTACTAACAACTTAAATCTTTTTGATATGAGAGTATATCAAACAAATGAAATCAAGAACATCGCGCTGCTTGGCAGTGCGGGTAGCGGCAAGACCACGCTTGCCGAGAGTATGCTTTTTGAAGCTGGAATCATCAAACGTCGTGGTACTGTGGAAGCCAAGAATACGGTGAGCGACTACTTCCCCGTAGAGCAGGAGTATGGCTACTCTGTATTCCCTACAGTATTCCATGTAGAGTGGAACAACAAGAAACTGAATATTATCGACTGCCCCGGTTCCGATGACTTCGTGGGTGGCGCCATTACTGCCCTCAACGTTACCGACCAGGCCGTGATTCTCATCAATGGCCAGTATGGTCCTGAGGTGGGTACACAGAATAACTTCCGTTATACCGAGAAGCTCAAGAAGCCCGTTATCTTCCTTGTCAACCAGTTGGATTCAGACAAGTGCGACTTCGAAAATATCATCAACAGCATGCATGAAATCTATGGTAGCAAGTGCGTACAGATACAGTACCCCTTGTCTACCGGTCCTGGTTTCAATGCGCTTATCGATGTGCTCCTGATGAAGAAGTACAGCTGGAAGCCCGAGGGTGGTGCGCCCATCATCGAGGACATTCCTGCCGAGGAGATGGACAAGGCTCTGGAGCTGCACAAGGCTCTGGTCGAGGCTGCTGCCGAGAACGATGAGTCGCTGATGGAGAAGTTCTTCGAAGAGGAAACCCTCACCGAGGACGAGCTGCGTGAAGGTATCCGCAAGGGTCTGGTAACCCGCTCTATCTTCCCTGTATTCTGCGTATGCGCAGGCAAGGACATGGGCGTTCGCCGACTGATGGAATTCTTGGGCAATGTAGTTCCCTTCGTAAGCGAGATGCCTAAGATGCACAATACCCGTGGTGAAGAGGTTGAGGCCAACGCCGCCGGACCAGAGAGTCTGTATTTCTTCAAGACTGGTATGGAACCCCATATCGGTGAAGTGTCTTACTTCAAGGTTATGAGTGGTTCGGTTAAGCCTGGTGACGACCTTACCAATGCCGACCGTGGTTCCAAGGAGCGTCTGGGTACCATCTATGCCTGCGCCGGTGCCAACCGTATCGCTGTAGACCGTCTCGAGGCTGGCGACATCGGCTGTACCGTGAAGCTCAAGGATGTCAAGACCGGCAACACGCTCAACGGCAAGGACTGTGAGTGGCGTTTCGACTTCATCAAGTATCCCAACTCCAAGTATTCGCGTGCTATCCGCACTACCAATGCCCAGGATATGGAGAAACTCATGGTCGCCCTGCTCAAGATGCGTCAGGAAGACCCCACATGGGTGGTAGAACAGAGCAAGGAGCTGCGCCAGACCATCGTTCACGGTCAGGGAGAGTTCCATCTGCGTACGCTGAAGTGGCGCCTGGAAAACAACGAGAAACTGAGTGTAGTCTTCGATGAGCCCCGCGTGCCTTACCGTGAGACTATCACCAAGAAAGCCAAGGCCGAGTATCGTCACAAGAAGCAGAGTGGTGGTGCCGGACAGTTTGGTGAGGTTCACCTCATTGTCGAGCCTTATGCCGAGGGTATGCCCGATCCTACCGTGTTCAACTTTGGTGGTCAGGAGTTCAAGATGAACATCAAGAGCCGTCAGGAAGTAGATCTGGAGTGGGGTGGCAAGCTCGTATTCCTCAACTCGGTTGTCGGCGGTGCCATCGATACTCGTTTCATGCCCGCTATCCTCAAGGGTATTATGGACTGCATGGAGCGCGGACCTCTTACTGGTAGCTACGCCCGTGATGTACGCGTAATCGTTTATGATGGCAAGATGCACCCGGTTGACTCCAATGAAATCTCATTCACCCTGGCTGCCCGCCACGCTTTCTCTGATGCGTTCAAGAATGCCGGTCCTAAGATTCTGGAGCCTATCTATGACCTCGAGGTTTATGTACCGTCAGACTATATGGGCGATGTGATGAGCGACCTGCAGGGACGTCGCGCCCTCATCATGGGTATGGACTCAGAGGCTGGTTACCAGAAACTCCAGGCCAAGATTCCATTGAAGGAGCTCGCCAACTACTCTATTTCTCTGAGTAGTCTTACTGGCGGACGTGCCTCGTTTACCACCAAGTTCGCCAGCTACGAACTCGTGCCCAATGATGTTCAATCCAAGCTGATTGCCGAGCATGAGGCAGAGCAGAAAGACGATGACGAATAACAGAGTATAAAATCCGAAAATGATGGAGGGAATGGGTAAAGCCATATCCCTCCTTTTTTTTATCCTATCCGTCATCACGATAATTACAAATGCGTAAGTAATCTGTGTATTTATAGTTAATAATGTTAAACACGATGTAAATAATTAACCTTTTAATGTTAACGTTTTAAGTATTTACGTATATTTGCATTATGAAAAAGAAAACAATATGGACCATAGCAGTCATCATGGGCGTCAGCTTCCTGATTCTGCTTTTCCTACAGCTCAAGTATATCCAGGAGATGGTGGATATGAAGAAAGAGCAGTTTGACGAGAGTGTCAACCGTTCTCTCTATCAGGCCTCGCGCAATTTGGAGCTTAACGAGACCCTGCGTTATCTTGAGAAAGACGTCAACGAGACTGAGCGTAAGGCCTTCAAGAAGGACTCTGTGGGCACGCGCTCCGGCCATCCCGACGCTACAGTGCAGCAGTCGCATCAGTATGCTGCCGTGGGCAAGGACGGAACTATCTACACCTCGTTCGAACTCAAGACCATATCATCCAATCCTGCCACCAAGCCCAAGGGAATGATTCTCGAAAACGACAAGGGCAGCATCTCCGAGGCTTCGAGGTCGTTGCAGGAGATTGTCAAGAACCGCTATGTCTATCAGAAGGCGCTGCTCGACGAGGTGGTGGTGTCTATACTCTACTCGGCATCAGACAAACCGCTGAAGGAGCGCATCAACTTCAAGCTGCTCGATCAGGACCTCAAGGCAGAGTTGATGAACAATGGCGTCAACATTGGCTACCATTTCACCGTGTCTACCCAAGACGGTCGCGAGGTCTATCGCTGTCCCGACTATTCCGACGAGGGAGAAGAGTACACCTACACCCAGATACTCTTCCGCAACGACCCGGTCAGCAAGATGGGAGTTGTCAAGCTGCACTTCCCCGATATGAACAGCTACATCTACTCGTCTATCCGCTTCATGATTCCCAGTGTGATCTTCACCGTGGTGCTGCTTATCACCTTTATCTTCACGATAGTCACGATATTCCGCTCGAAGAGATTGTCTGAGATTAAGAATGACTTCATCAACAATATGACCCACGAGCTCAAGACGCCTATCGCCAGCATTTCGCTTGCGGCGCAGATGATGAACGACCAGAGTGTCACCAAGAGCGAGACCATGATGAAGCATCTGTCGGGAGTGGTGCAGGACGAGTCCAAGCGCCTGCGCTTCCTCGTGGAGAAGGTGCTGCAGATGAGTATGTTCGACCGCAAGAAGGCTGTGTTCAAGAAGAAGCACCTCGACCTCAACGAGATGGTCGAGAACATGGCCAACTCGTTTACCCTGCGCGTAGAGCATACCGGCGGAAAAATCTACACCGAGATTGAGGCTGTCGACTCTGCCATCTATGTCGACGAGGTGCACTTCCAGAACGCCCTCTTCAATCTGATGGACAACGCCGTGAAGTATGGCAAGCCCGAGAAGCCGCTCAATATCTATCTGCGCACATGGAACGACGATACCCATCTCTGCTTCTCCGTGCGAGATACCGGCATCGGCATCAAGAAGGAAAACCTGAAGAAGGTGTTTGAGAAGTTCTACCGCGTGCATACCGGCAACGTGCACGATGTCAAGGGCTTCGGTCTGGGACTTGCCTATGTCAAGAAGATTATCGACCTGCATAATGGCACCATCAAGGTAGAAAGTGAAGTGGGCAAGGGTACCACCTTTACTATCAAGTTGCCAAAGATAGAAGATTAATCAATCACAATTATCAATAGAAACAATATCAATAATCATTTAAACAATACAACTATGGACGAGAAGTTGAAAATTTTGCTTTGCGAAGACGATGAGAATTTGGGAATGTTGCTCCGTGAGTATCTACAGGCCAAAGGTTATCAGGCAGTTCTCTGCCAGGATGGTGAGGTCGGCTACAGAGAGTTTGCCAAGGGCAAGTTCGACATCGCCGTTCTCGACGTGATGATGCCCAAGAAAGACGGATTCACCCTGGCCCAGGAGATTCGTCAGGCCAACACCGAGATTCCAATCATCTTCCTTACCGCCCGTGCCCTCAAGGACGATATCCTCGAAGGTTTCAAGATTGGTGCCGACGATTATATCACCAAGCCATTCTCTATGGAGGAGCTCGTGCTGCGTATTGAGGCCATCCTGCGTCGTGTCCATGGCAAGAAGGCCAAGGATGCTACCGTATTCCGTATCGGCCGCTTCGTGTTCGATGCCCAGAAGCAGCTGCTCACCATCGGTGAGAAGCAGACCAAGCTCACCACCAAGGAGAACGAGCTCCTGGCTCTGCTCTGCGCCCACTCCAACGAGATTCTGCAGCGCGACTTTGCCCTCAAGACCATCTGGATTGACGACAACTACTTCAATGCCCGCTCGATGGACGTGTATATCACCAAGCTGCGTAAGCATCTGAAAGACGATGACCAGATTGAGATTATCAACATCCACGGCAAGGGCTACAAGCTCATCGTTCCCGATGCCGATTAAGGCTTGACGCGTAATACATAGAAAAAGGTTCTTCTGCTTGCCATTGGCAAAGACAGAAGAACCTTTTTTCGTATCCTTATGAGTCATGTTGGGCGCCACGTTTGCCGTGTTCCGCCCGATGTTCTACAAGTGTGTGGTCTTGTTGACCAGATAGCAGTCGAGTATCACCATGGCAGCCATAGCCTCCACCACCGGCACGGCGCGTGGCAGCACGCATGGGTCGTGTCGACCTTTGACCTCCAGTTGCGTAGCATTGCCGTCGGTGTCTATTGTGGCTTGCGGTCTGAGCAGTGTTGCCACAGGCTTGAACGCCACACGGAAACAGATGTCTTCGCCATTGCTTATGCCGCCCTGTATGCCTCCGCTGTGGTTGGTAAGGGTCACGTGGCTGCCGTCGGGATCAAAGAGGTCGTTCACCTCGCTGCCTCTGTGTGAGGCCATGTCAAAGCCGTCGCCATATTCAAAACCTTTGACGGCATTGATGCTCAGCATCGCACTGCCCAGTTGGGCGTGCAGTTTGCCGAACTCTGGTTCGCCCAGTCCGGCAGGACATCCCTCGACCACACAGGTAATGACGCCACCGATGGTGTCGCCGTCGCTCTTTACCTGCATGATGAGCTCTTCCATCTGTGCCGCTTTGTCGGCATCCGGACATCTCACGTCGTTGTCGTCAGTGCGTCTGAGGTCGTATCGGTGATAGTCGCGGTCCAGCGCTATCCCTCCTACCTGCGAGGTATATGCCGTGATGCTTACCCCTATCTGCTTGAGCGCCAGCATAGCCAGCGCGCCACCCACACAGCGGCTTATCGTGACCCGCGCCGACGAGCGTCCGCCCCCACGATGGTCGCGTATGCCATACTTATTATAATAGGTATAGTCGGCATGCGAGGGTCTGAACACACGGCGCATATTGTCATAGTCATGCGAGTGCTGGTTGGTATTGCGCACGATGAATCCGATGGGCGCACCGGTCGATTTGCCCTCAAATACACCACTGAGTATCTCTACCCGGTCGCTCTCGTTGCGCTGCGTCGTAAGCTGGCTTTGACCCGGACGACGACGGTCCAACTGGTGTTGCACGAAGTCCATGTCGATGTCTATCCCAGCCGGAAAACCGTCGATGACACCGCCTATCGCTTCACCATGGCTCTCGCCGAAGGTGGTGAGGCGCAGTATGTTTCCTATTGTGTTGCTCATGTTGTGGGTGGTTTTGTTGCCTATTGGCCTATTAGTGGTTGTGGTGTCCGCCTCCGCAGTGGCCCTCGCCTCCGCAGTGACCTTCTCCGCCACAGTGACCCTCACCGTCGCAGTGGCCGTCGCCGCAACCGCCGTCACCACAGTGACCGCCGCAGCCGCCTCCGCAGTGTCCGCCACATCCGCCTTCACCGCTCAGCATGCGTGCCATCTGCTCTATCTCGGCATTGGTGGCAGGACGCGACTCGTGGATGGTACCCTTGAAGTTGAGCGTCATACCAGCCAGTGGGTGGTTGAGGTCTATGCGCACCTTGTCGCTGCCGATGCTTACCACGCGTCCGAGGAAACGGTTGCCGTCCTCGTTCTGCAGCGGGACGATGGCTTCGGGGTAGATGTTCTTGCTGTCAAACTTGCCGTCGACGCTGAATATCTGCTTGTCCAGTTCCACTACGCGTGTGTCTACATGTTCGCCATAAGCTCTGTCGGGAGAGAGCACGAAGTCGAAGTCGGCACCCTCTGCCAGACCCACGAGATTGCTCTCAAAGTCCTCGAGAGTGGTTCCGAAACCGCTGAGAAACACAAATGGTTTGTCTTTAGCTGTCTCTTCTATCAGTTCCTGCTTGTTGTCGGTGATATCATAGAGCTTGTAGGCCACGCTGATATACTTGTAATCCTTTTGTTCCATTATTATTTAAGTATTATTGTTTGCTGTTCATGCAAAGGTACTAAAAAAACAGGGGTTACGGGGCTTTCTCCTTGATTTTTTTGACTTTGGCTTGCGTGGCTCGTTTATTTTCATTTATTTTGCAATATGAAGCGAACCGTATTTATGTTTTTGCTATGGGTCATGGTGACGGCTGTCTATGCCCAGCGCCCCGATTTTACCAAGATGTCTGCCATGGTGCGCTCGCTGGCTCTCGACGCCTCTTCATCGGCAGCCCGCGTGCAGGGCGTGGGTGCCCATGCGGCCTCGTGGCTTTGCGCCTTTGTCGAGATTGACGGCGACGGAGCCGCTGTGCTCGACTCCTGTGGCGGCGAGTCGCTTGCCCGCTTTGGCAACATCCACATCGCCCGCATCCCCGTGGGCAGCATCGCGCGGCTGTCTTCGCTTCCTAAGGTCAAGCGCATCGAGGCCAACCGTTCCCACCGAGCCACCCTCGATACGATGGCGGTCATACTCCGTGCCGACAAGGCCTACCGTGCCGAGTCTTTGCCCCAGGCTTTTACCGGCAAAGGCGTAGTTGTAGGCGTCCAGGACATAGGCTTCGACTATACCCATCCCACCTTCCTCGATACCCTCAGCCACCGCTGCCGCATCAGTTCGGTGTGGGACATGCTCGCTGCCGACGACGGGACTATGCCCGTGGGCGCCACCTATCATGGCGCCGATGTGCTGGCTTGCCGGCATTCGGCCGATGGCAACGACCAGACCCACGGCACCCACACCACGGGCATCGCTGCCGGCAATGGCTACCGCTCGGCCTACCGCGGTGTGGCCTACGAGAGCGACATCTGCCTTGTGGCCAACGCCACGGGCGACAATGCCTCGATGATACCTCCCGAGCGGCTCAATCTCTACACCTATGCCCTTGATGCGCTCGGGTTCAAGTATCTCTTCGACTATGCTGCCGAGCGCGACATGCCCTGTGTGGCGTCCTTCAGCGAAGGCTCGGGCCAGGACTTCCGTGGCGACGACCGTCTCTATTACCAGGTGCTCGATTCGCTCGTTGGCCCTGGTCGTATACTCGTGGCTTCGGCGGGTAACGACGGCCTGGTCAAGACCTACTTCCACAAACCGGCGTCGCTGCAGAGCGAGGGGTCGTTCTTGCGGTCAGAGGGCGACCGTGTGTCGTTCATGGTTCGTGGCAACCGGAGTTTCGAGGTGCGCCTGGTGTCCTACGGCGACACGCGCGACACGCTGCTCATCTCCTCGCGCCAGGTGACTGCCGACACGCTGCGCCTCGAGCAGTGGTGCGGCATGAGCGTCATGGCATGCGCCTATCCGTCGGCCTACGAGGCTGCCGACACGGTGATGGATGTCTCTCTACGCCAGACCGACGGGCGCCTGCTGTCGGTCGAGATTGTGGGCGAGGGCACCGACGCCAGTTTCTACAAGAGCCGTGGCACCCTCATCACCAATCCCGCCAACCCCAGCCTCGCTGCCGGCGAGTATAGCCATAGCATCGGTTCGCCCGCCAGCTCGCCGGCAGCCATCTGCGTGGGCTCTACCGCCTATCGCCAGGACATTTACACCTACCTCGGCGCCCATCGCGTCTACGACATGGGGCACGACGGCGAGCGCACCCGCACCTCGTCGATAGGCCCCACGGTCGACGAGCGCATCAAGCCCGATGTGATGGCTCCCGGCACCAACATCGTCTCCTCGTACAGCAGCTACTATCTCGAGCACCATCCCTCGGCGTGGGATATCGTCAACTCAGACAAGGAACACTTTGACTTTGAAGGCCGTACTTATGCCTGGAACTACAATTCGGGCACGTCTATGTCTACCCCCGCTGCCGCTGGCGCCATCGCCCTGTGGCTCCAGGCTTGTCCTACGCTTACCCCCGACCAGGTGCGCGAGCTCATTGCCGCCACCTCCCGTCGCCACGACCCGTCGCTCGACTATCCCAACAACTATTATGGCTATGGCGAGATAGATGTCTATGCCGGATTGCTGCGCCTGCTCGGCTTTACAGCCATCCCCGATGTGTCGCAGCGTCAGGCACAGGGCGTGGCGATACGGCCCGTGGGCGATGGGGTAGAGTTGAGGTTCGACTCTGCTCCTATCCACACCTTTGTGGTCAATGTCTATGGGGTTGACGGCCGCCGCGTGGCTTCCCACAGACTCGCGCCCGAGGGCTGCAGCTATCTCATCTCGCTGGCTGGCGCTCCCCGTGGCGTCTATGCCGTCCAGGTCAATACCGGCTCTCGGGCTACGACGGGTTCCCAGCTCATCAGACACTAAATCATCATTTTTGGGTATTGCACATAGCGTCAGAAAGCAGTACCTTTGCAACTGGATGAAAGTTTGATCGTAACCACTTAGATCATGATGTTTTGTATAATTGTAGAGAGGAGAGGCGTGACAGTGGTCATGCACTCTCCTCTAATCTTTTTCCCCCTTTCTCCCGTCCTCCCATTCCTGCCCGTGGCCGTAGAATAATTGGTTTCAGACTTTGCAACCATCGTTTCCAGCTCTGCAATCATTGTTTCCAACCTCGCAATACTTAATTCCCACCCCGCCTTCAACCTCTCTGCCATCAATGCGGTTTTGTGGCGTGTGGCGTAGTGCGCACACGTTTGCGCCTGCTTGCCATACCAGCCCCGAGGGCGCATGGGGGAGCCAAAAAAGTGGCATTTTGTTTGGCATATTCGTTCTAAATGGTTACTTTTGCGCCAGTATAAGAAAGGAATTTTATGAAACAGCTTAAAGTGATGCTGCTGGTATGGGTTGTGGCCCTCTTGGCAGCATGCGGCACCACGCGCACGGTGCCCATTACCGGTCGCAAGCAGAGTCTGATGGTGTCCAATCAGGAGATAATGAGCCTGAGCAACAAGGAGTACAACCAGTACATGCAGTCGGCCAAGAAATCGACCAATGCCGCCAATACCGAGATGGTAGTAAGGGTAGGCAAGAAACTGGCTACTGCCGTAGAAAACTACTTGAGAAACAACGGTATGGCTGCCGAAGTGAGTGAATATAGCTGGGAGTTCAACCTGGTGCAGGACAAGAGCGCCAACGCGTTCTGTCTGCCTGGTGGCAAGATAGTGGTCTTCGAGGGACTGCTGCCCTACACCAAAAACGAGAATGGACTTGCCATCGTGCTGGGTCACGAGATAGCCCATGCCGTGGGCAAGCATAGTGCCGAGCAAATCTCCAAGCAGATCAAGCAGCAGTATGGTACCCAGCTGCTCAGCAGCGTGCTCAATGCTGCCACCGGCACCAATGTGGGCAGTTATGCCGCCGTGCTGGCTCAGCAGGGTCTGAAGCTGCGCAATCTGAAGTACAGCCGCGACCATGAGACCGAGGCCGACCACATGGGACTTATCTTTGCGGCTATGGCCGGCTACAACCCGCAGGAAGCCATCACCTTCTGGCAGCGCATGTCGGGCGGCAAAGGCAATCAGGACGATTTCCTGTCAGACCACCCTTCCGACGCAAAGCGTATAGCCGCGTTGCAGCGCGATATGCCCGAGGCGCTCAGATACTATGAGGCCAGCAAGCCCAAGACTCTGAGAATCTCTACGTCGACCAAGACAAAGACCACCACCACTACCAAGCACAGGAAGTAATACACATTATTAATATATAATAACGACAAGACTATGTTGGAAATTAATTCTTATGAAGAGTTTGCCGCTCACTTAGGCGAGGAAATTGGTACCTCTGAGTGGCTTACCGTCGACCAGGACCGCATCAATCAGTTTGCCGATGCCACCCTCGACCACCAGTGGATACATGTAGACGTAGAGCGCGCCAAGGCCGAGAGCCCCTACAAGAGCACCATCGTGCATGGTTATCTTACCCTTTCGCTGTTGCCCTACTTCTGGAACCAGATTATCAAGGTCAACAACCTGAAGATGCTCGTCAACTATGGCATGGACAAGATGCGTTTCGGTCAGGCTGTGCCCGTGGGCAGCCGTCTGCGCATGGTGACCAAGCTGCACGAGATAGCCAACCTGCGCGGTATCTGCAAGGCCAGCATCGCCTTCAAGATTGAAATCGAAGGCCAGCGCAAGCCCGCACTTGAGGGCATCGCCACCTTCCTCTACTACTTCAACTGATAACGAAGCGGCAGTCAACAGGAGTTCCCCATCCGTCATCACGAGCGGAAGGGGAACTCTTTTTGGTTCAATAAGTCGTGTGAATTGGTTGTTTATTACTTTTTTGTGTCTTCTCATGTCGATTTTCGGGAAAACTGTTTGCAGCCATTCACTTTTTTTATATCTTTCCTCTATAAAACCTAATAGATTTCCGGGTAAGGAGTAACTAAAACAAAGGACTTTGGCCAAGTATTTCTTAAAATGGCACATAACATCCCACACCCACGTTTACGCGGATGTGGGGGATTATCATACTTTCCTCTTCGAGCTCAAGGCTCAAACAGGCTTCCATGGCCACCCGTGGGATAAGTTAATTTGCCAGCGAGGTCAGAACCATCACAAAGATAATAGCCTTTCCATGAGTGGTATATCGTTGTCACCCGTTTGAAGCGGACGATTGACGATCTTGTTTTTGGAAGTCAACGTAATCCGTCTTGTCGTGGATTACATGCCATGCGGCAACTAATAACTTTCTAGCCACAGCCACAATGACCTTCATCTTGTTTTTCTTTCTGACTTGCGTCTGGTAGTAGGAGAATCTGCTGAAAAAACAGTCCTTTGTCCTGCTTGCAGCCCATGCGCACTGAATGATGTTCTTACGCAAATAGACATTGCCGTGAGTTATGCGACGTGACTTGAACTTCCTGTTGGACTCGTCGTTTCTCGGTCTCAGCCCACTCCAAGCTGCAAGGTGGTTGGCCGTTTCGAACTTGCTCATGTCCCTTCCGATCTCTGCGATCAATGATGTGGCCGTACGCTCCCTTACTCCTGGTATGGTCTGCAACCGTCTCAACTCGTCAGGATATTTCTCCTGACATATCTCCAACATTCTCTCAAGGCACTCCTGCTTGTGTTCCTCGGCCAGGTCAAGCTCCTCACGCAACTGCCTGAGCACGTCTATCTCCGCTTGTGATACGACACCGGTCAGCGAGGCCAGTATTGTTTCCCTGCCGTGATGTTTGATGATGCGACCGTGGATTTCCTCAATCAGAATCTCCGGGTCTGTCACACCCTCGGATATTTTCCGCACCACGTCCTTGTAGCTCTTACAGTCCACGTTGGACACATAATTGCCCAGTCGGATATTGCATCGCTGCATCACGGCATCAAGTTTGGACAACTTGCGGACGATTTCCTCGTCAAGGTCGAAGATACGTCTGTCGTACTGGCGGAGCTGCTGTATATCCTCAGGTGGCACGAAACTGCTACTGATAAGATTTTTCATCGTGCACTCGGCAATCCATTGTGCGTCAGCAACATCGCTTTTGTGTCCGGGCAGCTGTTTGATGAAATAAGGGTTGACGAGCTGCAGGTGAAAATGGGGCGCAAGTATGCGCCAAATGGGAATCCAGTAGACGCTCGTACTCTCCATGGACACTTTCTCCACATGATGGGCGAGCAACAAATCACGCATCTGATGCAGTTGAAATGTTAAAACTCCGAAAACTTTCTCGATTAATTCGCCATTCTCGCTCAAAACACAAAGATATACACTATCTTTGTGAACGTCAAGGCCGCATACTGATCTCATAAGCCTAACTTTTAGAGGGTTAAACATTAAGACCTCAAAGATAATAAATAATTGTGACTTAGAGCACGCAAAATAGGATTGAGCGTATGTCGGCCTTGATTTTCCATGTTGTCGGCTTTTCGGGGAGGAAATCTATTAGGTTTTTTATCTCAACTGGCTTATAACTCGGGAATTTTATCTAAATTTGCTATCTCGACCAATAACAACAATATAAATCTAAAATAAGACGTAACAATGAAAAAGCTGGTTTTAATGTTCGCAGCCGCACTGCTGGCAGTTTCAGCATCGGCTCAGACAGTCTCGGAAAGCAAGTCTTCTGATAATTTCTATCTCGGTGTCAACGGTGGAGTCATCACCGCCACCCATCCATCGACCATGGGGGCAGCCAACCATTGCTGGCTTCGTGATATCACTCCCAATGCCGGTCTGCGCTTGGGCCGCTGGTTTACTCCCGTATTCGGTTTGGCTCTTGAGGGCAATGCCTATTTCAAGAACCTGCATCATGGCAATCTCCAGAGTACACTCGTCAACAGCATGAACACCTCGCTGCTGGCTACCATCAATCTGAGCAACTGGGCTGGTGGCTACAAGGGCGAGCCTCGCTGCTTTGAGCTTATCCCCGTAATGGGTCTGGGATGGGGACACACCTTCGGTTCGCCCACCAAGGACTGGAAAGCCGACGTGCTGACCTCCAAGTTTGGTGTGGACTTCGCCTTCAACTTCGGAGCTAACAAGGAATGGCAGTTCTATGTTGAGCCTTCTATCAACTGGGCTCTCAACGGCAATGGCTACCAGGGCGTGGCTTACAATGTCAACAAGTCTGGCTTCCAGCTCAATGTAGGATTCAACTACAAGTTCAGAAACTCCAATGGTACCCACAACTTCGCTCTTGCCCAGCTGCGCGACCAGGCCGAGGTCGATGCACTCAATGCTCAGATTAACGACTTGCGCGGCGAACTTGCCAAGAAACCTAAGGAGGTGGTCAAGGAAGTGGTGAAAACACAGGAAGTACAGGTGGGCAACCTCGTGTTTGTGACCTTCGCACAGGGCAAGCAGAACCTCACCGATGAGGCCAAGGAAGCCCTCAACACCATAGCCGAAGGCAAGCACGTGCAGGTAGTAGGTACTGCTTCGCCCGAGGGCTCCAAGGCGTTCAACAAGAGACTCTCGCAGGGTCGTGCCGATGTCGTGGCCGACTATCTCAGAGCCCGCGGCGTCATCGTCGACGAGGCTACCGGCAAGGGCGTGCAGGGAGTTACCTCCAATCGCCTGGCTATCGTATATATCAAGTGACAGTTTGACTGCGCAGATAATAAAAAAATCTCTGGTATCGTTGGGTGCCAGAGATTTTTTCGTTAATTTTGTTGCGTAAAACGTATGAATATGGAACAGACCAAAATAGCAAAATACAAGTTCTTGGCAGAGCCCTTCCACTGTGATTACTCCAATCATCTCTTCATGGGACATCTGGGTAATCATCTGCTCAATGCTGCCGATTTCCATTCCACCGAGCGTGGCTTTGGTATGAATTATCTTATGCCGCGCCACAAGACATGGGTGCTGTCGCGACTGGTGATAGAGATGGACGAGATGCCTTCCTCGTATGACGACTTCTATGTAGAGACTTGGGTCGAGAGTGCCATGCGCTACTTCACCTCGCGCAACTATGCCATCTCTGCCGCCGACGGCCACATGCTTGGCTACGGTCGCAGCGTGTGGGCGATGATTGATACCCAGAGCCGTCAGCCCACCGACATCTTCAGCATCCACGATGGTGCCATCAACAACTATATAGACAAAGACTATCCCTGTCCTATCGCCAGCCCGTCGCGGATAAAGATGGGTGATGAGGCAGTGAAGGTGATGGAACTCAAGACACGCTATAATGATGTCGATATCAATGGCCATATCAACAGCGTCAAGTATATCGAACATGTGCTCGACCTGTTTCCCGTCGATTGGTACAAGTCTCATTTCCTGAAACGCTTTGAGATAGCCTATGTGGCTGAAGCCCATGGCGGCGATGTCCTGACTTTCTATCAGGAGCAAACTGCCGACGGCGCTTACCGCATACGCATCACCAAGCGCGCCGACGATGATGCCACAGAGACCGAGGTGGCTCGCGGCAAGGCTGTGTTTATAGAAAAATAATGAGGGGAGTCAATCCTTGTTGAGGCAGATTTGACAGCCGTTGACAAGGATTATCTCTTCAGACACCAGTTCGGACAAAACCTGTTCGAACTGTTTTTTAGGAATCTGCAGATCACGCAGAATAGTAATGTGATGGGGCTCTCCGTCGGCCAGTTGTTGCAGGATAAGCTCGCGAGCTGTCTTCTCCTGTTGCTTGGTGACGCGTCCGTAGTGGTCTGCACACACATCGCAACGGTGACAATCGTTCTTGTTTTCTTCCCCGAAATATGCCATAAGCTGCCGGCTGCGGCAAGTCTCATCGTTCTCGATATAGGCTATCATTGCCTCGATACGCTCGATGTAATTCTCCTTTCTTTCCTCGTATACCTCTCTGGGCAGGACCACCTGCTCTGGGTCTACGCGGTCGGTAAGGTAGGTGATGTAGGGCATCTTGCGCTGTGGGATGAAGTGTACGATATGCCGCTGCGAGAGCATCTTGAGTATGGTGTAGACCTGCTCGTGCTCGAGTCCGCTCTGCAGGGCTATCAGCGACAGGTCGATATAGGCATAGTCGGTGAAGAGTCCGCCGTAGCAGCGCAGCAGCGCCGTGATGACCTTCTCTTCCATGGGCGTGCCCTCGTGCAGACGGTATAGCTCGTCGCGATGAAGCAGAAACATGATGCGGGCACGGGCGTCGGGGTCGGTCTCGTAGATGATGTAGCCGGCGCGCTGCAGGATGCGCAGGGCGGCATCGGTCTGGATGGGGTAGTGGTGGTAGATGTGGCAGAACTTGTCTATCTCGAAGGCACCGGTAAATCCCTTGCCGCTCTCTATGCCTATCTGGAAGTAATAGGCCAGATGCTCGTAGACACTGCTTATGAACTCCTTCTCAGGGAAATTGTCGGCGATGCGCTTCTTCAGCTTCACCTTGTCGCTCGTGTCGTAGAGCAGCACGGCATAGGCACGCTGGCCGTCGCGTCCGGCACGTCCGGCTTCCTGGAAGTAGGCTTCGATGGAGTCGGGACAGTCGTAGTGGATGACCAGACGCACATCGGGCTTGTCGATGCCCATGCCAAAGGCGTTGGTAGCCACTATCACCCGCCGTTCGTCGTCCTGCCATTGCTGCTGGTTGCGGTCCTTGATGGCGGGGTCGAGTCCGGCATGGAAGTGGTTGGCACTGATGCCGGCGTCGGCGAGCATCTTGGCTATCTCCTTGGTGCGCTTGCGGCTGCGCACATAGACGATGGCACAGCCCTGCACGGCTCTGAGGATATGCAGCAGCTCGTGGTCTTTGTCGGTGGTATTGCGCACGATGTAGCCCAAGTTCTTGCGCTCAAAGCTCATGCTGAACACGTTGTGTTCCTTGAACCCCAACTTGTCTTGGATGTCTATCACCACCTTGGGCGTGGCGGTGGCTGTGAGCGCGAGGATAGGTACATTGGGCTTGATGCTGCGTATGTCGGTAATACGCAGGTAACTGGGACGGAAGTCATAGCCCCATTGGCTGATGCAATGGGCTTCGTCGACGGTGATAAAACTAACGTTGATGTGCTTTAGCTTGGTAAGAAAAAGCTCGGAAGAAAGACGCTCGGGCGATACGTAGAGTATCTTGGTGGAACCGAAGATGCAGTTCTCGAGTGTCACGATGATTTCCTGCCTGGACATGCCCGAGAAGATGGCGGCCGAACTGATGCCACGCTTCTGCAGGTGCATCACCTGGTCCTTCATCAGGGATATAAGTGGGGTGATGACGATACAGACTCCATCCTGGGCCAAGGCAGGCACCTGGAAGGTGATGGACTTGCCGCCACCGGTGGGCATCAGGCCCAAGGTATCTTTGCCCGAGCCGATGCTTTCGATGATGGACTCCTGTATTCCTCTAAAAGATGTATAGCCCCAGTATTCTCTCAGTATGTCGTCATACCTTTTCATCCTCAGCAGGGCGTATGTCTTCTATCTGTAACTGGATGGCGTTGTGCTTGAAGACATTGTCCTCAAGCGTATAAGCGATGTCAAAGCTGCGCTTTGACTTGATGTAACGTGCCGATGCGCTCTGGCCGAAAGCTATGCCCTTGACCACATTGCTCGACTTGGAGTCGACCAGCTCGAGCTTGATATGCTCCTGCTCGCGGCCCACGACCTTGCTGGTGCCATAGTCGTAGACATTGAGGGTGCAGAAGAGGGGCTTGGGGTTGCCTGGGCCGAAGGGTGAGAATTTCTTCAGGTCGTTGTGCAGGCGCTTGGTGATATCCTTGAAGTCGATGACTGAGTCTATCTTCAGGTTGGCTTCGGTCTGCTCGGGCAGGATGTGGTCGTCTACATACTGCTGGAACGCCATGCGGAATTCCTTGATGCGGTCCCATTTCAGCGTAAGCCCCGTGGCATAGGTGTGGCCACCGAAGTTGACCAGCAGATGGCGGCAACTCTTGATGGCAGAATAGATGTCAAAGCCGGTGACGCTGCGGGCAGAGCCGGTGGCATAGTCGCCGTCGCGGGTAAGTACCACGGTGGGACGGAAGTAGATTTCCGTAAGTCGTGAGGCAACGATGCCGATGACGCCTTTCTTCCAGTTCTCGTCGTAGAGCACAATGCTCGACTGGTGCTTCTGGTTCTCCAAGCGGGCCACAATCTGGTTGGCTTCCTCGGTCATCTGCTTGTCTATATCCTTACGTTGCTCGTTGTATTCGTTGATGTGCTTGGCCATACGCAGAGCCATGCCAAGGTCTTTTTCCACAAGCAAGTCCACACTTTCGCGGCCGTTCTCCATGCGTCCAGAGGCGTTGATACGCGGACCAATCTTGAAGATGATATCGCTCATCGACAGCTCGCGGTTGTTGAGTCCGCAGATATCGATGATGGCTTTGAGTCCTACGCTTGGGTTCTGGTTGAGCTGCTTCAGACCGTGGAAGGCGAGGATGCGGTTCTCGTCGACTACGGGCACGATGTCGGCAGCGATGCTTACGGCACAGAGGTCGAGTAGGGGGATGAGGCGTGAGAAGGGGATGCCGTTGTTCTTGGCAAAGGCTTGCATAAACTTGAAGCCTACGCCGCATCCACACAGGTCTTTGAAGGGATAGGGGTCGTCCTCACGCTTGGGGTTGAGGATGGCCACGGCATCGGGCAGCTTCTCGTCGGGCACATGATGGTCGCAGATGATGAAGTCGATACCTTGCTCTTTGGCATAGGCTATCTCGTCGATGGCTTTGATGCCACAGTCGAGGATGATAATGAGCTTCACGCCCTGCTCCTTGGCATAGTCTATACCTTTCTTGCTTACGCCATAGCCTTCGTCATAGCGGTCGGGGATATAGTATTCGATGTTGGAATAAAACTGCAACAGAAACTTATAGACCAACGCTACGGCTGTACACCCATCTACGTCGTAATCGCCATACACCAGTATGCGCTCCTTGCGGCCCATGGCATCGTTGAGCCTGTCTACGGCGATGTCCATGTCCTTCATCAGGAACGGATTGATGAGGTCGGCAAGCTGGGGGCGGAAGAATCGCTTGGCTGCCGACTCGGTGGTAATGCCACGCCTAATCAGCAGCAGGGTGAGAATGGGGCTCATGTTGAGCTTCTCACCCAATTCCTTAGCAGCCTGTTCCTCTTCGGGTGTAGGATACTTGTAATTCCACTTAAAGTGCATTATATCGTTCTTTTATTATCAATAGAATGGGGGCCAAGTCTGGTATAGACCTTATTTGAGCCCAAAGTTACAAAATAAATACAAAAAAACGGCAGTTTCTCATCTAAAAATTTATGAGAAGCTGCCGTTTATGTATTTATGCGCTATGGTTCTTAGATGCCCATTTTCTTACGTATATCCTTGGGGATGGCATTCTTGTTGACCATAAAGTCCATGGTGTTGGCCACGATGTAGTTTTTGGTCATGTACCAGATACCCTTGTATTCGCCGGACTCGCCCCATGAGTTCTTTACCATATAGTATTCCTTGCCGTTCTGGTCCTTGGCGATACCGAAGATGAGCATACCGTGGTCGTCGGTCAGCTCCCAGTTGTCAAAACGCTGCTGGCGCTGCTCCTGTGTAGGCACAAGCTCGGGCACGTTTACACCGAGAGAGTCGATGAGGTTGGTCTTCTTGGCCTTGGGCAGCTTGAGCCAGTGTGCCATATCGCTGCCTGCGAGGCTTTCCATCTTCTTGGTGTCATAGAAGTAAGCCAGACCCTGACGGGTGAAGCCCTCTTCAGATACATCGCCACCCCATGCTACGGTGTAGCCGTTCATGATGGCGTTTTCGATGATGCGGGCCATGTCGTCGATAGGCACGTTCCATGACTGTGGGTTGCGCCAGTTGTCCTGCACCTCAACGGCAAACTGTGTCCAGAAGGGGTGGTGGGTATAGCTGGTTACGGTCACGTAGTTGTTCCAGTCGAGACCCAGGCTGGCAGCAAAAGTCTTGGGAGTATAGTTCTTGCCTTCGTAAGTGAAGTTCTCAGGACACTTGCCGAGGTAGGCATCGAGGATGCCCTGCAGACCCACCTTCCACTGGTTTGACAGTTTCTTGCTGTTGCTGGTGGCAATAGCCTTGACATAGGGAGACAGCACGGTGAAGAACTCGTTGAAGTTGTTCAGTGAGTCGCCATACAGACTGCCGGGGAAAGGCATGATGCCCTGGGGGATGATACCATAGTTCTGGATGCAGTACAAGGGGTCGTAAGCCGAACCGCCCTGAGCAAACTGGCAGTCGCCATGCAGACGTACTACCTGGATAGCACGGTCCATATAGGTCTTGTTGGTCACGAAGCTCTCTTCCAGGTCGTAGACCTTGCCGGTAGCCTTGAGGATTTCGGCCTCAAAGTAACTCAGGGTAGAGTAGTTCCAGCACGTACCCGAACGGTTCTGGTCCTTGATACTTGTAATCTTATTCTCCTTGACCACAGTGAATACGGGCTTGTTGGGATTTACCTTCTCAGCCTTCTTCTCCTGTGCGTTTGCGCCCAAGGCCACCATAGCCACGAGCGCCATCATCATGATTTTTTTCATTTCTTGTTGTTTTATGATTCTGTTGATTATTGTTTGTTTTCAGCCATATATGCTTCTACATCCTTGGGATGATAGGGGATGCGCTCGTTGCCCAAGAAGCGGGCACCGTCGGCAGTGATGAGCAGGTCGTCTTCGATGCGGATGCCACCAAAGTCCTTGTAGGTCTCCAGCTTGTCAAAGCAGAGGAAGTCCTTGCAGTGTCCCTTGGCGCGCCATTCGTCGATGAGGGCGGGGATGAAGTAGATGCCAGGCTCGTCGGTCACTACAAATCCTTCCTGCAGACGGCGTCCCATGCGCAGACAGTTGGTGCCAAACTGCTCGAGGTTGGGGCGGGTCTCCTCGTCAAATCCCACGTTCACCTGGTCCAGGTTCTCCATGTCGTGTACATCCATACCCATCATGTGGCCCAGTCCGTGGGGCAGGAACATGGCGTGGGCACCTTGGCGCACAGCCTCTTCGGTGTCGCCTTTGGCAAGACCCAGTTCCTTCAGACGGTCAAAGATGAGGCGGCATACGGAGAAGTGTACGTCGGCATACTTCACACCGGGGCGTGCCACCTCGAGGGCATGGTCGTGGGCTGCCTCTACGATAGAGTATATCTCCAACTGGCGCTGGCTGAACTTGCCGTTCACGGGGTATGTACGGGTGTGGTCAGAGCAGTAGTTGTTGATGGTCTCGGCACCGGCGTCACAGAGCACGAGGCGTCCGCTTTCCAGCTCAGCCATCGAGGGGTTGCCGTGCATGATCTCGCCGTGTTGCGAGAAGATGGTGGGGAAGCTGACCATGGCGCCATACGAGTGGGCGATGCCGTCCACCTGACCGCCGATATACTTCTCGGTCACGCCTGGACGAGTCAGTCTCATGGCGGTGGTGTGCATCTTATAGCCTATCACCGAGGCGCGCTCCAGCTCTTCTATCTCCTGCTGTTCCTTGGTAGAACGCATCTTCACCACAGCCTTAATCAGCTCCATCGATGCCGATTCCTTCTGCTGGTTGGGATGTATGCCTATCAGGTCAAACAGCTGCAACTTGATATCATATCTGTAGGGAGGCAGGAAGTGGATGGGGCGCTTCTGGCTCAGTGCAGCGTTGCAGATGGTCTTGAGCTCTTTCATCGGAGCCCAGTGTTCCACGCCCACCTGTGCAGCCATGTCGGCCACGGTGTCTACCGAGCCATACCACACGATGTCCTCTATGTCAATGTCGTTGCCTATCAGCGTTTCTTTATCTTCGTCCAGGTCTATCACGCCCACCAGGCCGTCGCGTTGCTGACCGAAATAATATAAGAATGTGGAGTCTTGACGGAAGGGGTAATACCCGTTGTTGGGGAAGTTGGCTGGCGAGTCGTTGTTACCAAACAGGATGATGATACCACTCTTGACCAAGCGTTTCAGCTCAGCCCTACGACGGATATATGTTTCTTTGCTAAACATTGTATTATGTGTTATTTGTTGTCCTATAATCCATATCATTCAGGCGGCTATCCGCCTATGAATTACAAAGTTAATGATAATGCGCAACGTAACCAAACAAAAACGGGGAAAAATCACTTTTGCTATATATATAATAAGGTATATGGGGGAAACCACCAACAGACGCCCCTCTCCGCAAGCAGCAGCAACTCCTACAGAGTTGCCAAAGATGCGTACCTACAGCAAGTTATAATGTCCTAACCCACAGCAAGATAGGACTCCCGCCACTTGGGGAGGGTTTGGGGGAGGGGCTTCTCCGCGCACCCCTGGCAACTCTGACGGAGTTGCGATTTCCCAGCCCAGGGTTGCGGGCGAAGCACGCTACCCTGGGTAAGCGCCCCCACTAATATAGCTACTCTGTAAGAGTTGCGTTTAGCCGAAGGCGTTACTTGTCGTGAATATACCATCACAATAATCTACAAAAAGATTTGTGCCTTTTCAGGGCTTTGCCCTTTGCGTCCGTGTGTGTCGGATAATATCTCGAGAGCAGGCTCTCGGATATTCACCGCCACACCCATCCGCGCCTGCCTGATGGCAGGCTGAAAAGTCACAAATAACAAAAAGTCCGCCGTTGGCGGTAAAAAAAGTCCGGCTAACGCCGGTACAAAAAATGATTACCATATTTTTTATCGGCAGGAGTCAAACAGATGGAATAACACAAGCAGCTGTTTTTTTACCGCCAACGGCGGCCTTTTTTTACGGCCAACGGCCGCTTTTTGAACCATGCCGGCTGTTGCCGTCATGCAAAGCATGGCGTTGGGGATGGTGGCGACGACAAGGAGGAAAACTCGTTTTCTGACTGGCGTCACCGACAACCCCCAAAAGGCGAAGCCGACAACAGCCGCCATGGCTTTTTGTGTTTATATCAACCTATATTATGTCCTGCTGCAGGTAACGCCTTCGGCTAATCGCAACTCTTTCAGAGTAGCATTGATTTGTAGTGATTTGCACCCAGGGTAGAGGCGCTTTGCCCCTCAACCCTGGGCTATGAAATCGCAACTCCGTCAGAGTTGCCAAGGGTGCGTACCATCCACGATGGGCTAACCCATCATTGGATGCGCACCACACACCATTCCACCATTGGGTGCATATCATCCATCATGGTTAGTCCATTACCGCCCAAATATATTTGACCATACACATCGGAAAATGGTGCGCACCCCTGGCAACTCTGACAGAGTTGCGTTTCCCCAGCCCAGGGTTGCGGGCGCAGCACGCTACCCTGGGTAGCTACCCCCACTAACTAGGCTACTCTGTAGGAGTTGCGCTTAGCCGTAGGCGTTACTTGTGTGTTTCCATATTCCTTGAATAAGCCATCACAATAAACGACAAAAAGATTTGTGGCTTTTCAGGTCTTCGCCCAATGCGTCTGTGTGTGTCGGGAGATATCTCGAGAGCGAGCTCTCGGATATTCACCGCCCCCCCCATCCGCGCCTGCCTGGTGGCAGGCTGAAAAGCCGCAAATACAAAAGTCCGCCGTTGGCGGTAAAAAAAGTCCGGCTTGCGCCAGTAGAAAAGTGATTACCTTATTTCTTGTCGATATATAACACCTCTTCTTCCTTGCTCTCTTCGGTGAACCACTACAAGCAACTGTTTTTTTTACCGCCAATGGCGGACTTTTTGAACGGCCAACGGCCGCTTTTTTTACCATGGCTTTTTGTGTTTATATCATTAGCTTATTAAATCCAAATCAGCCTAATGACCGTTTTGTGTTTATACATCCCGCTTTCTACCCATTCAAGGAAAAGCCTTTTGTGCAAATCATCACAAACGGCTTTTACCTCCATATTGGATCGTCCTTCCAATTTCCGATAAAACCAAGCCTTTGATAAGGAATGTTCTGATTGGCACTTATCAGATCAAGAATCTTATTTTTTATTTTATTTCTGGGGCAGACAGCATTGCAGAGATACAGCATTGCCACGATGAAGCCGTATGGCCTGTTCTTCTGATTTTCTGTCAATGGTGAGTTTAGCCATTTGCCACGTAAGCCTCTTGGATTGGTTACTTTCTTTCCAAACGTTCTGTTCCATAGTCTGGAATGGTGTGCCACAATGTTACGCATCAGAGAAATCGCCTCAAGCCAACCTGTAAGGTCTTTTGCTGAGTAAAGTCCAAAATCGTTGGCTATTGCGGAACGCTGCGGAAGCTGCGATTTAAGGTTTTTACACATCTTGGAAAGAGTACCGAATGTTGCCACCTCTATTATCCTCCACGCATCCGGATTGTCACCGTCAAAAGACTCCTCGTCCCAGTTGGGATGACTGTCTATATATTCTTTGGCAAAAGGCTCCGTACTTCTTCCAAATTCATATTTTAAGTCGTAAACGAAATCTTCATGGTAATCACTGTTCTCAAAAAGGGAGGAGTCCAAATACCATAATCCATTACCTGCGGCTTGTGACATATGGTTAATCACCTTTGAACGCAATGCCACTTCTATTATTTCTATTGCGTCAAAAAGGATGAGGCGCAGCTGATGGTCGAAATCATACCGCCGGATAACATCACTAAAGGTGGTTCCTTCAATGAAATCTCCATCTGTATCTGCATCCAGTAAGTCTCTCCAATAATATTTCAGACGGAAATAGCTGATACGCGAGAAACACTCCTTGGCCTTACGCTCTTCATCATCTGAGAAATTCATGCCCTTGTCACGAAGCAAGCGTATCTGTTCTTCTATATTATGCGGTTTCTGATTTACCATACCTGTTTTATAAAAAAAAGTGACCCGCCTGCAGGTCTCCGGGATGCAGACGGGTTCTGTTATCTTTGATTTGGTATAAACCGAGAATCTTCTTTTTCGGGTGTAAAGTTAGCAATAAAGTCTCAAACAACCAAACTTTTTTCAAGGAAAATATGAAGTTAAAGGAATGAAGGTAGCCAACCGATAAGCCCATCCCCATTCCTGCTCAAGGGGCGGGAGTTCCTTCACCGCTGAGTTTTAGGGCATCACAAAGAAGCTACAAAAAGATTTGCGCCTTTTCAGGGCTTCGCCCTTTGCGTCTGTGCGTGTCGTGTAATATCTCGAGAGCGAGCTCTCGGATATTCCCCGCCACCCCCATCCGCGCCTGCCTGATGGCAGGCTGAAAAGTCACAAATGACAAAAAGTCCGCCGTTGGCGGTAAAAAAAGTCCGGCTAACGCCGGTACAAAAAATGATTACCATATTTTCTATCGGCAGGTGTCAAAAAGATGGAATGTTGACTTCACGGCTGATGGCGTTCCGCAGTCTGCATAGTCTTGTTGGAAAACTATCGAACCACGGCCTTTTCCTCTAAGTCTCATTTCTATCTTGTTTACAGTGCTTTGGCTTGATGTTTGTGCCATATTTTTGAAACCTTTTTATTATATTTTTGGTTCTTGTTCGTCTGCAATGATATGGTATTTTCTTCTAAACACCAACATTATTATTGATTATCCGTTTTTGAAACGCATTTTTGGCAAACTCGCAATAGGTCAGTCTATCAATTTCACCAATTCATGTAGGAGTTGTGTTTAGCCGTAGGCGTTACCCGTAGCAAGTTATAATACACTAACCCACAGCAAGACGCCCCTTGGGGAAGACCTGGGGAGGGGCTTATGCAATGGGAAAGAGGCCAAACAGGAATGTTTTTAGATACAATCCTTGCAGAAAATCTCAAAAAGGTGTATAAACCGATAGGGCAAAAATCTCAAAAAGGTGCGAATAATGTTATTATGAAAAGAAGGATATATTAACACCACCTTGATTGAAAGGAGTTTTGCACCGGTGACCAAATGGGCTGCGTCACTATTGTTTGAGCCCTCCCTATGTTCTCCCCAAAGGAAATGATGTTAATGTCTAATGCCTTCACCCACAGCAAGATAGAACTCCAGGTTCTTGGGGATGGCTGGGGAGGGGCTTCTGGTTGTACACCCCGCAAGCAGCAGCAACTCTGACGGAGTTGCGTTTCCCCAGCCCAGGGTTGCGGGCGAAGCACGCTACCCTGGGTATGCGCCCCCACTAATATAGCAACTCTGTAGGAGTTGCGTTTAGCCGTAGGCGTTATTCTCAGTTGGATTTTATCACAATAAATAAGCAGAAAAAACTCGCTGCGGTAACGCCTTTGGCTAAGCGCAACACTTACAGCGTTGCTATCATTTTTTCTCACGGCACCCAGGGTAGAGGCGCTCCACGCCTCAACCCTGGGCTATGTAATCGCAACTCCTACAGAGTTGCCAAGGGCGCGTACCATCCACTACAAACTCCATCTCGAATTTCACCCAGGTAGTTGGGATGATGATGACGTCTCTTGTAGAGAGGTTTATGGCTTGTCCATGGAAGAGATGTCCGCAAGCAGCAACTCCTACAGAGTTGCCTAGGGTGCGTACCATGCACTACAAACTCCATCTCGAATTTCACCCAGGTAGTTGGGATGATGATGACGTCTCTTGTAGAGAGGTTTATGGCTTGTCCATGGAAGAGATGTCCGCAAGCAGCAACTCCTACAGAGTTGCCAAGGGTGCGTACCATCCACTACAAACTCCATTTCAATGCTCTCCCCAAGCAGGAATGTGTTAATGCAGAACAGGCTCAGCCACAGCATGATTGAACTCCCGCCCCCTGGGGAGGGTTGGGGAGGGGCTTCATCTCCTTGCAGAACTTATCGCCTAAGGCGTAGCCTTCTTCGTATAGGGCTTCCAACTTGTTGGTGTCTTTCTCTATGCGGTCTACCTCCAAGGGGCGCTCGGGACGGATGCAGACCACCTGGCCTGCGTCTTCGAGCTGCTCCACGTATGCCAACTGCTCATTATACACCTCTATGCGGCGGCTTAGGGCTACGCGCAGACGAGGGTAGTTCTTGTAGATTAAATGGGGAATCTTGTGGTCACGACCCTTCTTGCGGTAGCCACGGTTGCGGGTGAGTATCAGTACGTTGTTCTCATACCCGCGTTCCTGGGCGCGGCGCAGGGGGATGCTGTCGACGATGCCGCCATCGAGCATGGGGATGCCGTCGACGGTAACCATCTTGCTCACATAGGGCAGGCTGCTCGACGCCATCACGATGTCGAGCGCACGCTGGCGGTCGTGGTCTTCGGTGAGATACATGGCGCGCCCAGTCAGACAGTTGGTGGTGACCATCTCAAAGTTGGCCGAGTGCTGGAAGTATGTATCAAAGTCGAAGGGTATCAGCTCGTTGGGGAAGGCATCATAGAGTAGCTTGCGGTCGAAGATGCAACCCTGGGTGAGCAGGTGGCGCAGCCCTACATAGTGGTAACGGGCAAGAAAGTCGATATTGGATATGCGCGCACGACGCAGTTGACGGCTGAAGTAAGACATGCCATTGCAGGCACCAGCCGAGACCGCCACCGCATAAGGGAAATAGAGTTGATGCACCATGAAGGCGTCGAGCACACCACTGGTAAACACGCCGCGCATGCCGCCTCCTTCCAATACCAGTCCTGTCTTGTCGTTTATAGTCATAATCATCTAACGTATATCTGTTTGCAAAGTTACACATTTACCCCGTAAATGTGCAACAAATGCCCAGAAAACTATCGCCGTTACCGTTTTCTTAACTCCCAGAACGCCACAGCCGAGGCGGCAGCCACGTTGAGCGAGTCCACCTGGTGCGACATCGGGATGCGCACCACGTAGTCGGCATCTTCGATGGTGGTGTGGGGGAGTCCGTCGCCCTCGGTGCCCAGTACGATGGCCAGCCGCTCCACCTCGGGCAGCCTCGGGTCGTCGATGCTTATCGAGCGGTCTGTGAGCGCCATCGCTGCGGTCTTGAACCCGTAGTCGTTGAGCTGTTGCACGCTACCCTCAATCCAAGTCCAGGGGATGAGAAACACCGAACCCATCGACACGCGCACCGAGCGGCGGTTGAGCGGGTCACACGAGTCGGTGGTGAGCGCGATGGCGTCGATGCCCAATGCCGCTGCCGACCTGAAGATGGCGCCGATATTGGTGGTGTCGACCACGCCGTGGATGACCGCGATGCGATGTGCCGTGCGGCAGATGTCGGCTATCGTGGGCAGAGCCGGACGCTCCATGGCGCACAGCACTCCCCGCGTGAGCGTATAGCCCGTGAGCGATGCGAGCAGGTCGCGGTCGCCGGTATAGACAGGCACCTCGTCGCCGATGCGACTGATGATTGCTGCTGCATCGCCGTCGATGTGGCGCCGCTCACAGAGTAGGGCTGTGGCGCGATAGCCCGCATTGAGCGCCACATGGATTACCTTCGGGCTCTCGGCGATGAATATCTCTTTGTCGGTGTATCGCCCCGACCGCAACTGCGCCTCGGTGAGGCTGCTGAAGACTTCCACTCCGGGGTGGTCGAGTGATGTGATGTTGATGATAGGCATAATGCTGATGGTGGGATAAAGATTAGAAATCGAGTGCCTTACCGCTGTAGAAGTTGAGCAGACTGGTCTGGTAGAGGTATTCATAGCGGGCCTGAATCTGTTCGCTTTGCGCTCTGAGCAGATTGTTCTTGGCCTCGTTGAACTCCGTGATGCTGGCCTTGGCGTTCTCATATTTTGCCTGGGTCAGCTTGAAGGCTTCCTCGTTGCTTGCCACAGCTTCGCGGCTGCTGGCATACTTGCTCTCGGCAGCACGCGCGTTGTAGTACACCTGCTGTATCTCTTTGTAGAGCGACTTGCGCACATCGTCGAGCTTCAGCCGCTCGGTGTCGCGGTTTATCTCGCTGCGGCGTATGTTGTTGCGCGTGGCAAAGCGGTTGAAGATAGGGATGCTCAGACTCAGTCCTACATACTGGCTGAAGTTGTTTTTGAGCTGCTTGGCAAATCCGTCTGCCTCGTAACCGCTCGTCTTGTAGTAGTTGCTGCCCAAGCCGCCGTTGAGGTTGAGCTGGGGATAGCGCGCAGCCTTGGCTATCTGTATGTTGTAGTCGGCGCCCTCCACGCGGGTCTGCTGTGCCCTGACCTCGGGCTTCACCGCCATAGCCTTGGCAAAGATGGCTTCGGGCGAGGCGATGTTGCCTGGCGCGGGAGTTATGCGCTCGATGTCGGGACGCACGATGGAGAAACCCTCGGGCGATGGCAGCTCCAGCAACTGCGACAGTGAGAGCAGCGCCATCTGGTAGTTGTTGGCGGCGGTGGTCACCGTGAGCTGGCTCTGTGCCATCGTGGCTTTCTGCTGAGCCAGCTGGGCCACGCTTGCCTTGCCGTTGTCCACAAAGCCCTGCATCCTTACCACCTGCATCGAGTCGATAGACACCTGGCGCTGCGCTACGGTCATGGCCTCGGCGGCATTGAGCACCTCGATGTAAGCCTTTGCCACATTCATGCTCAGGTCGTTGCGCGCCTTGTCCAGGTCGGCATCGGCAGCGTCCAGATTGAGCTGGCTCAGCTTGATGGTGTTGCGTGTGCGGAAGCCGTCGAAGAGCGATACGGTCGACCCTATCGTAAACGACGTGCTCGATGTGCTCTTGTTCTCATACGTGTTCTGCGCCGTGAGTCCGCGGCCGAACGAGAAGTTCTGGGCTGCCGAACCGTTGAGGTCGGGCAGACGGCTGTTCTTGTCTGTATTCAGCTGCAGAGCCTGCAACTCGCGCGTGTTCTGCATCTGCTTTACGCTGATGTTGTGGGCTATGGCGTAGTCCACACACTGGCGCAGCGTCCACGCCTGCTGAGCTTGCGCAGTGCCTACGCCCATGCAGGCGGCGACCACTGCCATGATTATCCTTGTCGTCATACTCGTTGTCTTTTATGGGTTATCATTCGTCGTTGCCGGCTGCGTCGGCTATAATCTGCGGGCCGCGCACCTTGTCCTTGAGCGAGAGTCCCTTCTTTACCTCGATGTTCACGCCGTCGCTCAGTCCGGTCACCACGGCATGGCGCTCATAGGTCTTGTCCTTGCCTGTGCCCTTGATGAGATAGACGAAGGTAGAGTCGCCGCTGAACTCTATGGCGCTCTCGGGTATCGACACCACGTGCTTGGCTTCTGCCAGCACTATCTCGGCATTGGCGCTGTAGCCCGAGCGTATCTTGCCGCTCTTGATGCTGTGCACGGCAGCCTTTACCTCAAACTGGTTGGCGCCGTTGTTCTCTGTGGCTTTGGGCGAGATGTACTCGAGGGTAGCGTCAAACCTCAGGTCGTGCAGTGCGCCTATCGTTATCTTCATCGGCATGTTGTCTACCAGACTACCCACCTCGGTCTCGTCTATGTTGCCTCTGAAGATGAGGTCATTCATATTGGCCACGGTGGCTATGGTCGTTCCGTCGTTGAAGGTGTTGGCCAGGATTACCGAGTTGCCCACCTTGACGGGGATGTCCAGTATCACTCCCGAGATGGTAGAGCGTATCAGCGTCGAGCTGGCTTTGGCATTGCTGCGCGATACGCCGTCGCGCACCACCTCGAATGCGTCCTGTGCCGCCTTGAGTTCCTCGTTGGCCTGGTGCAGCGTCTGTCTTATCTTGTCGTATTCGTCGGCGCTCACCAGCTTCTGCTTGTAGAGACTCTCTTCACGCGAGTAGTCCACCTGCGCCTGCTTCTGGTTAATCTCGGCCAGCCTTACCCTCGACTGGGCACTGCTCAGCTGACCCATATCGGGTATCACCTTCACGCGGGCTATCACCTCGCCGGCCTGCACATACTGGCCTGCTTCCTTGTAGATTTCGCTGATGATGCCGCTTATCTGGGGCTTTACGTTTACCTCGTTGCGTGGCTCTATCTTGCCTGTTATCACCGTGGTCTTCATGATGTCGGTGGTCACAGGCGTCAGCTCGCTGTACTCGATGGGTGCGGGTTGTGATTTCTGATAGAGAAACACGAAGGTAGCGATAAACACCAGTATGATTACCGCTGCCACAATCAGTTTGGAATACTTTTTCATATTTGTTCTTTCTTTTATTGTTTACGTTGTTGTGATGCTTTTAGTTCTCGCGCATGGCGTCTACGGGCTTGATGCTCATGGCTCTCCATGCCGGAGCCAGACCCGCCAGCGCGCCGAGGGCACATACCACTATGGTAGAGAGGATGGCAGTCCAGAAGTCTATCTGGAAGTGGGCCATCACCATGCCGTCGGTGGTGCAAGCCATCTCCACGAGTTGCAATATGCCCACGCCGAAGAGTATGCCGCTCATGCCCGCCACGGCGGTGAGCACGATGCTCTCGGCGATTATCTGCGAGAGTATCATCTTGGGTGTGGCTCCTATGGCGCGGCGTATGCCTATCTCGCCGGTACGCTCCTTGACGGTCACCATCATGATGTTGCTCACACCGATGGCACCCGAGACGAGGGTGCCTATGCCCACGAGCCAGATGAGGAAGTTCACGCCCTGGAACAGGCTCTCCAGCATGGCGTACATGATCTCGGTATTGAATATGGTGACGCCCTCGGTGTCTTCGGGCGAGATGGAGTGGGCGCGTGCCAGCGTGGTGCGTATGCGGTCGGCTATGGTGCTCATCACCACGCCCTTCTTGCCCGTTACAGCCATCAGGTCTACGGCGGTACCACGGTTGTAGACCTTGCGCAGCACCGATTCGGGCATCGTGATGGTCTCTTCGGCACTGCCGCCGAAGTTTACCGCATGTCCGGAACTGTAGTTGACGCCCACCACGCGGTAGTAGGTCGAGTCTACACGAATGGTCTTGCCGCAGGGGTCACCTCCTTCGGGAAAGAGGCTCTTGTAGATTTGCTTGCCTATGACACAGACCTTGCGCTCCTGCTTCATGTCGATGTCATTGATATAGCGGCCATAGTAGAGTGTGGGTGCAGCCACACGGGCATAGTCGGGGGTGACGCCCATGGTGGATGCGCTGAAGGTGTTGGTGCCACGGGTAGTGGTGCGGCGTCCGCCGAAAATCATGGGGCTTATCACGTCGAGCTCGGGCACCTGGTGGCGCAGTCTTACGATGTCCTTGGTGTCCATGCTCCATTCCCTGCCCTTGTTGAAGCCCCGGTATGCCTTGGTGGTGGGCTGTGCCCAGATGACCGACGCGTTGGTGGCAAATCCCGCGAAGTTGTTCTGCAGCATTTCCCTGAGCCCCTGTCCGCCACCGCTCAGCGCGATGAGCATGAAGACTCCCCAGAACACGCCAAAGCCCGTGAGCAGACTGCGGCTCTTGTTGCGCGTGATGGTGTCGAGTATCTCCTTGTATGTATCTAAGTCTAATCGCATATTGGTCTTGTAGAGTTGTGTAATCGGTTGTCTATTCGGCTCTCAGCGCCTCGATGGGCCTGATGCGCGAAGCCTTGATGGCGGGTATCAGACCGGCTATCGTTCCGGCGATGATGATGGTCAGGGTAGCCTTGATGCACACGTCGAGCCCCACGGTGGGGTCTACAAACATCGTGGCCCTGAATATGCCTGAGTCCATCACCATGTGGCCCATGGTGGCGTCCATATACTGATTGGTCAGTATGCCGCAGAGCATGCCGATGTAGCCGAAGACAGAGGTGATGATGATGCTCTCGGCGATGATGAGCATCAGTATGTCCTTGGGGCGCGCTCCGATGGCCTTGCGTATGCCAAACTCGCGGGTGCGCTCCTTGACGGTGATGAGCATGATGTTACTCACGCCCACGATGCCGCTCAGCAGCGTAAACAGGCCCACTATCCATAGTGCAGTGCGTATCATGCCTATGCCCTGGGCCATGGTCAGACTGTCGGTATAGCGGTTCCACATCCAGAGGGCCTGCTCGTCGTCGGGGGATGCCTGGTGGCGCAGATTGGTACTGGCGCGGTAGTTGGCCTCAAACTTCTCGTTGTCCTCCTTGGTCTTGAGGTTCTTGATGGAGAACTCGATGTTGCCCACATTGTCGCCTTTGGCATAGATGGCTTTCAGGGTAGTGAAGGCGGTGAAGAGTTCGTTGTTCTTGCGTGACTCGTCGTCCTTGGTGATGCCCACCACCTTGAACGCCAGACCATTGATGTTGACATTCTTGTCGATGAGCGACCGATAGTCATGACAGAGCTCCTTGGCCTGACTGCGTGAGAGCACCACCACCTTGCGGCGCTCTCTGAAGTCGGGCTCGTTGATAAACCTGCCAGCCAGCATCTCGG
This sequence comes from Prevotella sp. P4-67, assembly GCF_002251325.1. Classification (NCBI taxonomy): domain Bacteria; kingdom Pseudomonadati; phylum Bacteroidota; class Bacteroidia; order Bacteroidales; family Prevotellaceae; genus Prevotella; species Prevotella sp. P4-67. Next base: position 25,459 of record NZ_NPJL01000039.1, on the reverse strand, counting down.
TCTTGTTGATGTTCACGTGGGTGGGGTAGATGCCGACGAGATTCTGGGTTGCCACATAGTTCTCGCCGTAGGCTACGGTGACACCGTACTGGCTCAGCACGCCGCCCACGTGGTCTACATGCTGGGCATAGTTGTCGCCGGTAATCGCCAGGTCTCTGTCGTTGAGGGTTATTTCCCGTCCCTCCTTCAGGCCTTTGTACGCCTTAGATGTGTAGCCGGGCATCACCACCATCGAGTTGGTGATATACTTCTCGCTCCGCTCCATCTGGGCGTTGATGAGACCGTTGCCCGCGCCCAGCAGGAATATCAGCATGAATATGCCCCATGCCACGGCAAAGCCGGTGAGCGCTGTGCGCAGCCGGTTGCGCTTGGAGGTGCTCCATATTTCCTTGATTAGTTCGCGCATGATGCTTGTTGTCAGGTTATTTCACATAGTCCTTGGCCACCAGGTGGTGGTCGCTGTTGTCTTCGATGCTGCCTATCACGCCGTCCTTGATGTGTATCACCTTGTCGGTCTCGTTGGCTACGCCGCTCTCATGGGTTACGACCACGATGGTCATGCCGTCGCGCTCGTGGAGCTCCTTGAGCAGGTCCATTACCTCCACGCTGGTCTTGGAGTCGAGGGCGCCGGTAGGTTCGTCGGCGAGTATAATCTGCGGTTTGGTGATGAGCGCACGGGCTATGGCCACACGCTGGCGCTGACCGCCCGACAGCTCGTTGGGGTAGTGGTTAGCCCATTGGCTCAGTCCCAACCGCTCCAGATACTCCATCGCCAACTGGTGGCGCTTGCGTCTTCCCACGCCCTGATAGAACAGTGGGAGCTCCACGTTTTCCACCGCCGTCTTGAAGGGGATGAGGTTGAACGACTGGAAGATAAATCCTATCATGCGGTTGCGGTATTCGGCAGCACGCGTCTCGCTGAGGTCCTTGATGAGCACCCCGCCGAGCCAGTATTCGCCCGAGTCATAGTTGTCGAGGATGCCCAATATATTTAATAAGGTGGACTTGCCCGAGCCCGAGGCTCCCATGATGGAGACAAATTCGCCCCGCTCGATATTGAGGTCGATGCCCTTGAGCACGTGCAGCGGCTGGGCTCCCTGGTAGGTCTTGTTTACATCTTTGAGTTGTATCATCATAATGTCTTAGAGGGTTGAGGGGTTAGCGTTTGAGCAGACTGGCCAACTCGTCGCTTACTTCGTCGAGAGAGATGCCCAGCAGCGACATCTGTCGCGCCATTTCGGGCAGCCGCTCTTTCATGAACTCGCGCTTGCGGGTCTTCTGTATCTGGTCCTTGGCGCCGGGAGAGACAAAGTAGCCCAGCCCACGCTTGTTGTAGATTACGCCTTCTGCCGCAAGCAGCTCATATGCCTTGACGGCGGTATTGGTGTTGACCTCGAGCAGCACGGCATACTCGCGCACACTGGGTATGCGCTCGTCCTCGTGATATTGGTCGGCCAGTATCTCGTCGCTCAGACGCTCGGCTATCTGTATGTATATGGCTTTGTCGTTGTTGAATGTCATAATCGTTGTGTCTTTAGAGATTGGTCATTCGGTTGCAGTCTACCTGCAGCCGGCAGAATATGCGGTAGGCCATGATGTGGTTGAAGATGGCCAGTGCCACAAACAGGGTGGGGAACACCGTGTTGATGCAGCGTAGGCTGATATAGTAGGAGAGGTCTGCCGTACCCATCATATAGGCCACGATGCCCAGGAGGACAACGAAGAAGATGCACATGATGGGCTGGGCGTGCTTGCGGAATATGGCTCCACCCAACAGACAGCACGAATGAGCCCAGACGAAGCCAAGCCAGAACACCCAGCCCTCGCTCTTGAGCGTATAGTGGTCGGTGTTGATGGTTATCGCCGGCTGGAAATCGCTGCTTGCAGCCATCACTATAAACGACTGCCTGAAGCCGGGATAGACTATCAGGTTGATGAGATACTGGGCGATGTCGGCCACCACGATGGCCATCGCTGCAGTGAGCATTATGCCGAGGGTGACATAGCCCATGCGTGCCATGTACTTCTCGGCGTTGGACGCTGGCAGCATGAGAAATGCTATGCGTGTGGCTCTGGTTCTGAACGAACGGAAGATGAATGTGGCGCCGACCAGCACGACCATCAGGAATACCGAGCAGATGCCGAAGCTGCCGGCGTAGGTGAGCATCTCTTCCGCCGTGGCGTCGTCGGGCAGATGGTGCATGCGCAGGTCTATCAGCTTGCTCATCTGCATGAAGGGTATGGTCATGGCGATGACCGTCACGGTGAATATCTTGATGAGCTCGTTTCGGTTTTGGGCGATGTCGTTCATTATCACCATCGCCATGCGTTTGGGAGCGAATGTTGTCATATATTGTTCATTAGAGATTGGTAAACTTGTCGCAGATTATCTGCATACGCTTGAAGATGCGGTAGGACCCTACGTAGTTGGCTATGCTCAGCCCGATTAGTATTGCGGCCACGGCGGTTGTCGCGCCGACCGTCGGTTTAGGGGAGAGAACTCTCGGAAGGATGCCGATCTCGGGTGCCGTATTGCTGGCGAAGATGAGCAGCATCAGACTCAATGCCACGCAGGCTGTGGGGTGGCGGCGCAAGAGGGTGCCGCCCAAGGTGCAGTAGGAGTGCAACCACAGCAGTCCGCTGTAGGTAACAGTCATCGCTGCGATGTCGTCTGGGAGGGGCAGATAATCTGCCAACTGCTGCTTGCCGCTGCCTGTGATGAAGCAGCATATCATCTCCCATAGGCACGAATGGTGGATGCCGGGATGGAAGATAAAGCTGAGGGCAAACTGTATGACATCGCCCACCACCAGGGCGGCGGCAAATGTGAGCACGCTGCCGAGAGTGATGTGGATAAAGCGTGTGGCATATTTCTCTGCATGACTGGCGGGCAGCATCAGGTAGTGCTCGCGCATGGGTTTGGTCTCCATGCTGCTGAAGATGAGGGTGCCCATGGCGCAGAGGAATAGCGGAAGAACTCTTAACGCGTTGGCGATGACAAACGTGCCCACCATGTCGGGCAGTCTGCTTATGCCGTTGGCGCAGATGTCTTGGCGCTGTAGGAAGGTTAGCATGAATGTGTACTCTACGCCCAAGGCGGCAGAGAGTATCATGCCGATGCGGAGTGTCTGGCGCCGGCTGTTGGTCCAGTTCCAGCGGAGCAGCATACATAGCCTGTCGAGGCTGAAGTTATGGGTAGTCATAATGGTGGGGGAGAGCTCAGATGAATAGTTTGTGATTGATGGCACCATCGAACAGCAGTTCGAGGTCTACGGGGGTCTCTGCCATGCCCTCCTCGCGGTGGGCTATCACGGCGCAGCCCTGGAGGTTGGGTTCGGCATAGACCACGTCGCTGTCGTCGGCGTTGGTGGGGCGCTGCTCAAAGCGGTAGTGCTGGCAGATGTCGCTTATCGAGGCGTCGAGCAGCACTTCGCTATGGTCGAGTATGACCACGTGGTCGAGCAGCGACTCTACATCGTGAACCTGATGGGTAGAGATGATGAGGGTGCGGTCGGGAGTCATGTGGCGGGCTATCACACGGCGGAAGAGACTCTTGGACGGGATGTCCAGACCATTGGTAGGCTCGTCCATCAGCAGCAGGCGCGTGCCGGTGGCAAGGGCAAAACTCATATATACCTTCTTCTTCTGTCCCATGGACAACTGGCCGAGATTGGGGTCGCCATTGAGCTCAAATTCAGCAAGACACTGGTCCAGTACTTCTTGTGAGAAGTTGGGATAAAACCCTCTATTGACCTTCACATAATGGCTCAGCCGGATGTGGGGGAGGTCGTACTCTTCGGGCACGATAAACATGTTGCTCAGCATTTCGGGATGGTGGAGACAGGAGTTGCTCCCGTCTACCAGCACTTCACCCTCAGAGGGGCGCAGCATGCCGCAGATGAGATAGAGCAGAGTAGACTTGCCCGTGCCGTTCTTGCCCAAGAGGCCGTAGATGTTGTTCTCTTTCAGCTGGAGGCTGAAGTGCTCGAATACCTTGTGCTTGGTGCCAGGGTAAGCGAAGTTGATGTTGTTGACTTGTATCATATCCTTAATATCAGTTGTTTTATCGTTACCGAGTTTATCGTGTTTCAGTGTACCATTGTAGTAGTACACTGCAAAGGTATGTTGAAAGTTCCAAAGTACAAAGACATCACCCTATTATTTTCCGTATTTAACACAATATTAACACTTGGCACCCTCAAACCCATCTTCACCACCCCCGCGCCAACCTTCACCACCGCCGCGCCCACCTTCACCATCTCCGCACCCACCTTCACCACCCCCGCACCCACCTTCACACCCCCCGAGCACACGCTCGCCAAATTTGTGACCATCTCCAGCAGAATTATGATGACCTTCAGCAAATTTATGATGACCTCCAGCAGAATTATGATGACCTCCAGCAAAATTATGATGACCTCCAGCAAAAATGTGACTACCTCTACTCTTCTCCGCGAGTATATTCGTTAATCTCTGTGACCACCATCCCAACTCTCCAGACCCTCTCGGGCGGTTCGTAACGTTTGGTGCGGAAGCGCGCGTTGTTTGAAACGGATATTCGTATCAAGCGGTGCGGAAGCGCGTGCCGTAAGATACGCGTCGCCAACCGTGGTTGCCACGGCGGCAAAGACATGAGAAACAATGACATGGATGGCTGCCTGCGATGTAGGGGGAATCAGAGGTGGAGCGGGACAGACTGCAGGGATAAAGAAAAGGCGGAAAGGTCACTCTGCGACCCTTCCGCCTGATATGATACTAATGATATAGGATATGCTGGTTTAGCCCTCGATAGCAGCTACGCCGGGGAGCACCTTACCCTCGATGGCCTCGAGCATAGCTCCACCACCGGTAGATACGTAAGATACCTTGTCGGCCAGGCCGAACTTGTTGACAGCTGCAACAGAGTCACCGCCACCTACGAGTGAGAATGCGCCATTCTCCTGGGTAGCCTGAGCAACATACTTGGCAATCTCGCCAGTACCGTGAGCGAAGTTCTCCATCTCGAATACGCCTACAGGACCGTTCCACAGGATGGTCTTAGACTCGAGGATAATCTTCTTCCAGTGCTCCAGACTCTCCTCAGAGGCGTCCATACCCTCCCATCCGTCGGGGATGTTGAAGATGTCTACCACCTTGCGGTTGGCGTCGTTGGCAAATCTGTCGGCAGCAACGGTAGCTACAGAGAGGCTCAGGTTTACACCCTTCTCCTTGGCAGCAGCCATTACATTGAGTGCCTCGGGCATGAGGTCGTCCTCGTGGAGAGACTCGCCGATGTGGCCACCCTGTGCCTTGATGAAGGTATAACCCATACCACCACCGATGATGAGGTTGTCTACCTTGTCGAGCAGGTTCTTGATGACACCGAGCTTAGAGCTTACCTTAGAACCACCGATGATGGCGGTGAAGGGGTGCTGGGCGTTCTTGAGCACGTTGTCGATGGCTGTTACCTCTTTCTCCATGAGGTAGCCCAGCATCTTGCTGTCGGCGTCGAAGTAGTCAGCGATAACGGCGGTAGAAGCATGCTTGCGGTGAGCTGTACCAAAGGCGTCGTTAACATATACATCAGCGTAAGAAGCGAGCTTCTTGGCGAACTCCTTCTGGCGAACCTTCATTTCCTTCTTGGCCTCGTCAAACTCAGGTGTACCCTTCTCTACGTCTACAGGCTTGCCTTCCTCCTCGGGATAGAAACGGAGGTTCTCGAGCAACAGTGCCTCGCCGGGCTGGAGGGCAGCAGCAGCCTCGCTGGCGTTACCGCAGTCGGGAGCAAACTTAACCTCAACACCGAGAGCGGCGCTTACGTTCTTTACAATCTGACCCAATGAAAGCTCGGGCTTAACCTTGCCTTTGGGCTTGCCCATGTGGCTCATCATGATGAGGGCACCACCATCGGCAAGTACCTTCTTCAAGGTGGGCAGAGCACCACGGATACGGGTGTCGTCGGTTACGTTGCCATTCTCGTCCAGTGGCACGTTGAAATCTACACGGACAATTGCCTTCTTACCGGCAAAGTTGAATTGATCGATTTTCATTTCGTTTGTATTTTAATGATTGGTTATATTATCTGTATGCAAAGTTAGTGCTTTTTTTGATGATAAAGTCATTACACCTTAATAATTTTATACGGATGGGGCAAAAAAGTAGTGCCCTCGATGATGAAACCAAAAATAATCGGGAACAAAACGATGGTATTAACCATTTATTGTCTAATTTTGCAGGGTGATAACAATAAGCAATATGAACAAAGATTCTGTTTTGATAGTAAGTGGAGGCATGGACAGCATCACCATGCTCTATGAATACAAGGAGCGTATAGCGCTGGGTATCTCGTTTGATTATGGCAGCAATCACAATGCGCGTGAGATTCCCTTTGCCGCCATGCACTGCGAGCGCTTGGGCATCAAGCATATCGTAATCAATCTGGGATTTATGCACCAGTATTTCAAGAGTTCGCTCCTGGAGGGCGCCGAGGCCATCCCCGAGGGCAACTATGATGAAGAGAATATGAAATCGACCGTTGTGCCCTTCCGCAATGGCATCATGCTCTCGATAGCGGCAGGTGTGGCTGAGTCGAACGGGCTGAAATATGTGATGATGGCCAATCACGGCGGCGACCACACCATCTACCCCGACTGCAGACCTGAGTTTGTCAGCGCCATGTCTGAAGCTACGCGGCTGGGAACCTATCCCGGCATAGAGGTGCTGGCTCCCTATACCGGGATTACCAAGAGCGACATAGCCCGCCACGGCAAGGCGTTGGGCATAGACTATGCCGAGACCTGGAGCTGCTACAAGGGTGGCGAGCATCACTGTGGCAAGTGTGGTACCTGTCGTGAGCGCATCGAGGCTCTGGCCGATGCCGGCATCGAAGACCATACCGTCTACGACGAAGAATAACGGGAGAGGCGTATAAACAGCAAGAGCACCTTGGGCTATCCATTACGGTATGCCCAAGGTGCTCTTGCTGTTGTCGGAGGTGAAGGCTCTATCCGAAAAGGACGCGCAGGGCTTCTTCGACCTTACGCACGGGATGGAGCTTGATATTGTATTTGTGTGGGTTGACGCTCTTCAGATTGAGGGCGGGGATGACGATGTCGGTAAAGCCCAACTTCTCGGCTTCGGCGATGCGCTGCTCTATGCGGTTGACGGCACGCACTTCGCCGCTGAGCCCCACCTCGCCACACATGCACCATCCAGCCTCGATGGGGGTGTCTACGTTGCTGGACAATACGGCGGCAATCACGCTGAGGTCCATCGCCATGTCAGTGACTCTCAGTCCGCCGGCGATATTGAGAAACACGTCTTTCTGCATGAGCTTGAATCCCACCCGCTTCTCCAATACGGCGAGCAGCATGTTGAGTCGGCGCTGGTCGAAACCCGTGGCCGAGCGCTGGGGAGTGCCATAGGCTGCCGACGAAACCAGTGCCTGGGTCTCCAGGAGGAAGGGGCGTACGCCCTCGATGGCTGCACTGATGGCTATGCCTGACAGCCCCGCGTGGTCCTCGGTGAGTAACAGTTCTGAAGGGTTGCCCACCAGACGCAGACCGTCTTGCTCCATCTCGTAGATGCCCAGTTCGGAGGTGCTGCCAAAGCGGTTTTTGATGCCGCGCAGGATGCGGTACATATAGTGCTGGTCGCCCTCAAACTGGATGACAGCATCTACGATGTGTTCCAGCGTCTTGGGGCCGGCGAGCGAACCCTCCTTGGTGATGTGTCCGATGAGGATGACCGGTATACTGCTGGTCTTGGCAAACCGCAACAGTGAAGAGGCGCACTCACGTATCTGAGTCACACTGCCAGGGCTTGACTCGGCGTCGTCGGTGGATATGGTCTGTATCGAGTCGATGATGACCAGCTGGGGCTTGACCTCCTTGATGCAGGCGAAGATATTCTCGAGCGACGTCTCGCAGAGTATGCTGATGTGGTCGAGGGCACTGTTGCCCTTGCCGATACGCTCGGCGCGCATCTTGATTTGGTGCGGGCTCTCCTCGCCAGACACGTAGAGTATATCCATATCGCTCATGCGTAGGATGGTCTGCAGGGTGAGGGTAGACTTGCCTATACCGGGCTCGCCACCCAACAGGATGATGCTGCCGGGCACAATGCCTCCACCCAATACACGGTTGAGCTCGCTGTCGTGGGTGTCGATGCGCGGGTCTTCCTTGGCGGCGATGTCGCGGAGTCGCAGGGCATGGCTGTGGCCCTCGCCCACGCTGCGGTGGGCATTGAGCGTCTGCGCAGCCGACTTGGCGGCAGTGGTGCCCGTATCGGCTGAGATACGTATCTCTTTGAAAGTGTTCCACTTGTGGCAATTCGGACATTTTCCTATCCATTTCGCCGATTCCTGTCCGCACTCCGAGCAGACGTACGCTATCTTGTCTTTGGCCATTGTCTTGTATATTGATTACCACAAAAGTACTAAGTTTTTTTATTGTATCAAAAAATATTGCTACTTTTGCATATAAATAAATATGTGAATACAGATGAAACATAAACCAATATTCCTGCTTGCTGTCATTGTCTTGCTGTCGGCTTGCGGCCAGTCGTATGAAGAGAAAGTAAGACTCAGCCGGGCAGAAAGAGCCCGATTGGCGCAAGAGGAAGCGGCTGCGCTCAAGGTGGCGGTGCTACCTACGCTCGACTGTATGCCTGTGTATCTGGCCAAACAGAAACACTGGTATGACAGCACGCAAGTGGACTTGAGGCTGAAGGTGCGTAATGCGCAGATAGACTGTGACACGGCGCTCAAAGGCAAAAGCGTGGAGGTGGCAGTGACCGACCTGAAGCGTGTGGAGCATATGACCAAGCACGGGGTGGGGCTTCTGACGATGGGGCCTACCGATGCCTACTGGCAGTTGATAGCCAACCGCACGGCGCGTGTCAAGACGGCGGCGCAGTTGGGCGACAAGATGGTGGCGATGACCCGCTACTCGGCAACCGATTATCTCACCGACAAGGCCCTCGACGGTGTCAAGACCTCTGCACCTGTATTCAGGGTGCAAATCAATGATGTACTCATAAGGCTGGATATGCTGAAAAACAACGAAATGGATGCCATGTGGCTGACAGAGCCACAGGCCACGACAGCCAGGATGTTCAAGCACACGGTAATCGAAGACAGCCGGAAAATGAAGGAACATCTGGGTGTGGTAGTGACAGGTGCCCATCTGATGAAGGACAAAAAGCGCGTGAAGCAGCTCACCGCGTTTGTCGAGGGATATAACAGAGCCTGTGATTCGCTCAACCACTATGGCGTAAAGCATTATGCCGACCTGGTGAAGGCGGTCTGCCATACCGATGGCAAGACCATAGACAGGCTGCCCAAGTACTCTTACCCGCACATCGCCCTGCCCAAGCAGCGATAAGCAATCACTCTAAGACACAGTGGCTATGGATAATGCCATACAGACAATACTGAAAGATTTCAACGCTCATCGGCGGCTTTCAAACACATTGACCCGCCTGTCAAAGTTGATAGAACAACAGACATTGTATGCCTTTTCGGGTGATGTCGATGAAATACGCCGCAACTATGGCCTGATGCTCGACTTCATGCGCCGTGGATATACCGACGAGCGTCGCAATGACTTGTATGACGAAATGATTGGCAAAACCTATAGGCTAATCCAGAACATACAGGTAGAACTCAAGAAAAAAGACAATCCTTCCTATCATGACGCCGCCTATCGGCTGGCGTCCAGTCGCATTGATTTCGACCCTGACGCTATCAGGCAGCGGTTGGAAGACCATGTGGCTGATATGGCCATGCTCTCGCTCGAGGCGCCCGAGAGTCGGGAAGAACATCGGCGGCAGTTGCTGCAGGCGCACGATGCGTATATGGGGCGCCTGTTTGACCATATCCTGCTGTCCAACCAGTGGAATGATGCCGACGCGTCGTTCTACAGGATGCTGCTCACCTCGCCCGCCATCGATACGGTGGATGCCCAATGGATAGTGGGTGCCATCATGCTGGCCTGCGTCAATGTCTTCGACCTGAAGAAACTGGAGGTGCTGGCGGCGGTCTATGTGGCTGATGTGGCTGAAAGCGTGCGCCAACGGGCACTGGTGGGCTGGGCCTTGTCGCTCGATGGCAACCAGACGCTGATGGTGGAAGGCCAGAAGCGCACGGTGGATATGATAGTAGAACACGACAAAGGCGTGGAGCATCTCAAAGAAATGCAGATACAGCTCATGACCAGCGTCAATGCCCTGTATGATGATGAGTGTATCAAGCGCGATATCATGCCTACGCTGCTCAAGCAGGGGAATATGGATTTGGCCCAACTCTCCAAGGATATCACCCAATCGTCTGACCTTCATGACATCCTGCATCCGGAGGATTCGGAAAACATGATGAGTGAAGTGGAGACGGTCATGAACCGAATGAAAGAGATGGCAGCCAAAGGGCGGGATATCTATTATGGCGGTTTCTGTCAAGCCAAGCGCTATAGCTTCTTCTCCAAGTTAAGCCACTGGTTTGAGCCGTTCTTCTGGGACAACCCATCTGTAGACTCGGGAAGCGCAGAACCGGAAGATGCCCATGAGGTGATAAAGAGCATGCTCTCTGCACTTCCTTTCTGCGACAACGACAAATACTCTTTTGTCATCTTGTGTTCCAAGATGATGACCCAATTGCCCGCTAATCTGCGCAAGGCAATGATTGAAAACAAGGGCGGCGTCATGCCGATGGCTGCTGAAGACATGACATCGGCCTCGTTTATCCGCCGCAATTATCTCCATGACCTTTTCCGTTTCCATCAGTTGTATGCGATGAAGGACAACTTCGTCGATTGTTTCAGGATGCGTCAGCGGCCTGATGTGGTCAATGTCTTCGTTGCCGACGACCGTCTCTTCGGCGACACGGATGGTTATAAGGAAATGTGCTATGACGCCTTGCGCTTTATGGATAGCATGGACACGCGCAAGGACGAACATTATCACACCACAGTGCTGACTCTGCTTGCAGCAGTGCCAATGCCATTGAGACTGTCTGACCGTCTGTTTGTCGCCCACTACCTGTGGCAGCATGGCGACAAGGCTACGGCTGCGACGATGTATGATGTGATGGTGGCCGAATATCCCGACAACGAGTATGTGCTGCGTGGCGCCGCCCATAGTCGTCTGGACCGCAAGGACTATCTGGCAGCACTGAGTTGCTATGACCGTCTGGCAGGCATCCATGAGGACAATGTGAACTATCTGCTTAACCGCTCTCTGTGTCTGGTGATGTCGGGCAGGGTGGAGGAGGCGATGCCGACATTGCACAAACTGTACTACAACAATCCCGACAACATGGATGTGGTGCGTGTGATGCTGTGGGGCATGATGAACCAGGGCAACAGTGAGCAGGCTGTGGCTGAGTATGAGAAGCTATGTGCCAAATGTCCTGACAATGCCGATGACCGTCTGAACTATGGGTACAGTCTGTGGTTGTCGGGACGAGTGGCAGAAGCCGTGGAGGTGTTCAGAGCCTATCTCGCTATGGCAGGCAGGCGCGACAAGGGTATAAGCCGTAGCATCTACTCCTCGTTTGAGGCCGACATAAACTTGCTGCAGAGTCAGGGCATCGACGAGACCGCCATGCACCTGATGGCCGACGCGGTGGATGTGCGTCCAGAGTAATCGACACATACATATATATACGCTAAGAGGGTACAAAGTGATTGGCTTTGTACCCTCTTAGCGTATAGTGACTACTAATCAGATGTTGGCTATAGACATGATGTTGGCAAAGACTCCGGCTGCGGTGACCCCGGCGCCGGCTCCATAGCCCTGTATAAGCATGGGGAACTCCTTGTAACGCTCGGTGGTAAGCATCACGATATTGTTGGAGCCCTGCAGATTGTAGAAGGGATGGCCCTTGGCCACCTCTTTGAGAGAGACCTTGGCCGCACCGTTCTCCATCTCTGCCACGAAGCGCCAACGCTTCCCCTCGGCTTCCAGTTGCTGACGCTTGGCTTCAAACTGCTTGTCCAAGGAGGGCAGCTTGGCCCAGAAATCATCGGTACTGCCCTCAAACATCTGCTGGGGGATAAAGAGATGCTTCTCTACGTCGGCCTGCTCTATCTGATAGCCGGCTTCGCGGGTGAGGATGACCAGCTTGCGTATCACGTCGGTGCCACTGAGGTCGATACGGGGGTCGGGCTCAGAATAGCCGTTCTCCTTGGCCAATCTTACGGTCTCGGAGAATGGGACGGTGGCAGACAGTTCGTTGAAGATGTAGTTGAGCGTGCCACTGAGCACCGCCTCAATCTTGAGTATCTTGTCGCCCGAGTTGCGCAGGTCATTGATGGTGCCGATGATGGGCAGTCCGGCGCCCACATTGGTCTCAAAGCGATAGATGACGCCACGCTCCAGCGCCGTGTTCTTCAGTCGGATATAGCTCTGATAGTCTGACGAAGCCGCAATCTTGTTGGCGGCAACCACATTGATGTTGTGCTCGAGCAGGGTCTGGTAAATCTGTGCCACATCCTTGCTTGCGGTGCAGTCGACGAACACGGAATTGAAGATGTTCATTCCCAATATCTTCTCCTTCAACAGTTCTATATTGCTTGGCGATGACTGTTGCAGCATCTCTTTGTAGTGGCTGAGATCCAGTCCGTCGCGGTCGAAGATGGCATTCTTGGACGAGGCTATTCCCACGACATTGAGCTTGAGGCGCGAGTGCTCCTTGAGTTCTTCATACTGGCTGCGTATCTGCTCGATGAGCATGCTGCCTACGGTGCCGATACCGCAGATGAAGAGGTTGAGCACCTTATAGTCGGACAGGAAGAACGAGTCGTGCAAGACGTTAAGCGCCTTGCGCAGAGATTTGCCTTGGATGACAAAGGAGATATTGGTCTCAGAGGCTCCCTGGGCACAGGCGATGACAGAGATACCGCTACGTCCCAGCGTGCCAAACAGTTTGCCCGCCACGCCAGGCGTATGGCGCATGTTTTCGCCGACGATGGCCACCGTGGCAAGTCCGCCTTCAGCGTGCATGGGAAACATGGCTCCGGTCTCTATCTCCTTGGCAAATTCGCTGTTCAACACGTTGACAGCCTCTTCGGCATCGGCGTCGCGGACACCGATGGAGGTGGAGTTCTCGGATGAAGCCTGGGAAACCATGAACGCGGAGATGCCACCGTTGGTCAGTGCGGTAAAGATGCGCTGGTTGACACCGATGACGCCAACCATAGACAGACCAGCCACAGTGATAAGCGTGGTGCCACTGATGCTCGAAATACCCTTGATGGGCTTGAAGTCATTGGCTATCTGCTGCTTGATGATGGTGCCAGGGTTTCCGGGGTTGAAGGTGTTCTTGACCTTGATAGGGATATTCTTGACGCAAACGGGGTAGATGGTGGGCGGATAGATAACCTTGGCGCCGAAGTTGCAGAGCTCCATTGCCTCGATGTAGCTGAGCTCGCTGATGGTATAGGCGTTCTTGATGACGCGCGGGTCGGCGGTCATAAAACCGTCGACATCGGTCCATATCTCCAGTACGTCGGCATCGAGCGAGGCGGCGATGATGGCGGCGGTATAGTCGGAGCCGCCACGACCCAGATTGGTGATGTCGTGGGTGTCGCGGTCGCGGCTGATAAAGCCGGGCACGATAGAGATGCGCGAGAGGTTGGCAAAGGTTTCGCACACACGCTTGTGGGTCAGGTCGCTGTCCAGAATGTGGCGGCCGTTCTTCTGCTCGGTGACGATGAAGTCGAGGGAGTTGACACGGCGGGCTCCGCGTATCATGGCTGCAACGATGTGGGAGCTGATGCGCTCGCCATAGCTGACGATGGTGTCGTAAGATTTCTTGCTGAGGTCGTGGACCAGATAAACGCCGAAGAAGATGCTCTTCAGCTGGTCTAATAATATATCAATGGTAGCAAAAAGCTGCTCGCGTGCGGTGTTGTCAGTAATGACGGTGTCAATCATCATGTAGTGACGGTCAACGATTTCATCGAATGACTGTTTCCACTTGTCGTCGCCGTTCTCAGCCAGTTTGGAGGTGGAAATCAGTTTGTCGGTGATACCTCCCAACGCACTGACGACGACGATGACGGGCTGGCGTTTGGCTTCCTTTTCAACAATGCTTTTTACACTCAGAATACTCTTGACGGAACCTACTGATGTACCGCCGAATTTCAATACTTTCATATCCGGTCAATATGTTTATGTGGTTATTATTGTGCATCCCCGTTACGAATGGGGCGGTGCAGAACTTGGGTACAAAGTTACAGAAAGTCTTGGGCAGGACAAAGGATATGACCATGTTTTTTTGCTTCGTGAACAGTTAATAGAAGTTTATATACGCATCGAGGGAACTGTCTCGTAAAGACGGTTCCCTCGATGATAGTCGTAATATGTATTGCTGCTTATCCGTTCATGGCAATCAAGAACTCGTTGTTGTCCTTGGTTCTTACCATAGTATCGTGGATTTCGTTCATAGCCTCGAAAGAGTTCATGTCGCTGAAATGCTTGCGCAATACCCACATGCGGTCGAGCGTAAACTGGTCTTGCAGCAGGTCGTCGCGGCGTGTGCTTGATGCCACCAGGTTGACGGCAGGGAAGATGCGCTTGTTGCTGAGTGAGCGGTCGAGCTGCAACTCCATGTTGCCGGTACCCTTGAATTCCTCGAAGATAACCTCGTCCATCTTGCTGCCGGTGTCGATGAGAGCGGTGGCAATGATGGTGAGCGAACCGCCGCCTTCGATGTTGCGCGCGGCTCCGAAGAAACGCTTGGGCTTCTGCAGGGCATTGGCGTCGACACCACCGGTGAGCACCTTGCCAGAGGCAGGGGAAACGGTGTTATAGGCGCGGGCCAGACGGGTGATGGAGTCGAGGAAGATGACAACATCGTGGCCACATTCGACCATGCGCTTGGCCTTCTCGAGCACGATGCCGGCTATCTTGACATGGCGCTCGGCAGGCTCGTCAAAGGTAGAGGCGATAACCTCGGCATTGACGGTGCGGGCCATGTCGGTAACCTCCTCAGGACGCTCGTCGATGAGCAGCATCATGAGGTAGGCCTCGGGATGGTTGGCTGCTATGGCATTGGCGATATCCTTCATCAGTATGGTCTTACCCGTCTTGGGCTGGGCCACGATGAGGGCGCGCTGTCCCTTACCGATAGGAGAGAAGAGGTCTACTATGCGGGTAGAGAGGTTGGTCGTGGCGCGGTCGCCACAGAGTGTAAATTTCTCGTCGGGGAAGAGTGGGGTAAGGTGTTCGAACGGGATGCGGTCTCTGACTTCTGCGGGCTCGCGTCCGTTGATTTTGTCTATGCTGGTAAGGGGGAAATACTTCTCGCCCTCATGGGGTGGACGTACATGGCACTGGACTACATCGCCTGTCTTCAGTCCGTAATGCTTCACCTGGGCGTTGGAAACATAGACATCGTCAGGAGAAGAGAGGTAATTGTAGTCGCTTGAGCGCAGGAAGCCGTAACCGTCCTGCATAACTTCGAGCACGCCATTGGCAGTGATGATGTCGGAGAAGTCGTATTTGGTAACATTCTCCTGCACGGGCTGCTGGTATGACTGTACGGTATTGTTGACGGGGGTAGTGGGATTATCGAACATGTCGTAGGTGGGCACGACACCTTCGTCTTCGATGGGCAGGTCGTGGGTGATGATGAAATCGGTGCCATCACCGGGGTCGCCTTCCCATACGTCGTTGGTAACCATCGGGCTGTTGTCGATGTTCTCGTTGTGGGCGTTGATTTTTGCCTGCAACTTGGCTATCAGTCCTTCGCTGTCGCCCTCTTCTGCAGCGGGCTGGTCGCCCATGGCAAACTGGGCTTCGGGAACGAAGTCGGCTTGCTCTGCCTGGGGCTCTTCTACCTGCTCGGGAGCTTCGGGCTCACTGGCCTGGGGAGTCTCTGCCTGAACAGCAGTAGCGGGCTCCTCGGTAGCGGGCTCGTCCTTTACGGGTGTTTCTTCTGAAGGAGTGGCTTCCTCAGCCTCTTTCTTGGTGGTCTTGCGTGTGCGACGCTTGGGCTTCTCGATAGGCTCTTCATCAGCCACGACTGGAGTCTCGGCGTCTTTGTTGAGCAACTCTTCGTTGGCAAAAAGTCCGGGTTCTTCCTTGTGGGTGTTGATGTTTTTCTTCAAGTCGAAGTTCTCGCCTTCTTTCCCATTCACGGTATATACTTTGTCGCTTTCCTTCTTGATGATGCGTGTTCTACGGCGTTTGGCTCCAAGTGGATTTTTATTGCCTTCGTCTTCTGCCTGCTTGTCCAGAATGGCATAGGCGAGGCTCTCCTGGTCGCTGTTGCCTGTGGTCACAGCACCCATGCTGTGCGCAATATCCAACAGTTCAGGAATAGCTTTTGCTATCAGTTCTTCTTTGCTATACATATATATTAATATGTGATGTGGTTATATAAAATAATGTTTCAAGGGATGAAACATTCTTGGTACATCTTAAATGTGTCTGCAAAGTTACTAATAATCGTTGGAATAAAAAAGAAAGCCCGCAAAAATTTTGCGGGCTTTCTTTATTTTTTAATGGGTTAGGCTGATATTACTCGCCCTTCTCCATCTTCTGCTTCAGTTCGGCCAATACATCGAGGTCGCCGAGTGATGTGCTGGCAGCAACGTTGTTGATAACAGGAGTGTCCTGCTTCTTGGCAGCGTGCTTGCGTACGGGCTTAACCTCTTCCTTCTCATCCTCGAATGTACGAGAGTGTGAAAGGATGATGCGGCGAGAGTTCTTGTTGAACTCGATAACCTTGAATGGGAGTTCCTCACCGAGCTTAGCCTGTGAGCCGTCTTCCTTAACCAAGTGCTTGGGAGTAGCGAAGCCTTCACCACCCTCGTTGAGAGTGATAACGGCACCCTTGTCCATCATCTCGGTAATCTTGCCCTGGTGTACAGAACCTGCAGTGTACAGAGTCTCGTAAACATCCCAAGGATTCTCCTCGAGCTGCTTGTGGCCGAGGCTCAGACGACGGTTCTCCTTGTCTATCTCGAGCACAACAACCTCAATCTCAGCGCCTACCTGTGTGAACTCAGAAGGATGCTTAACCTTCTTGGTCCAAGAGAGGTCAGAGATGTGGATAAGGCCGTCAACACCTTCCTCAAGCTCTACGAAGATACCGAAGTTGGTGAAGTTGCAAACCTTAGCGGTGTGCTTGCTGCCGATAGGATACTTGGTATCGATGCTCTGCCATGGATCTTCCTTGAGCTGCTTGATACCGAGGCTCATCTTGCGCTCCTCGCGGTCGAGGGTCAGGATAACTGCCTCTACCTCGTCGCCTACGTGCAGGAAGTCCTGAGCAGAGCGGAGGTGCTGGCTCCAAGACATCTCGCTAACGTGGATAAGACCTTCAACGCCGGGCTGAATCTCAACGAATGCACCGTAGTCAGCGATAACGACTACCTTGCCCTTGACGTGGTCGCCTACCTTCAGGTTGGCATCCAGAGCCTCCCATGGGTGGGGAGTAAGCTGCTTCAGACCGAGAGCGATACGCTTCTTCTCCTCATCGAAGTCGAGGATAACAACGTTGATCTTCTGGTCGAGCTCTACTACCTCGTGAGGATCGCTTACGCGGCCCCAAGACAGGTCGGTGATGTGGATGAGTCCGTCAACACCGCCGAGGTCAACGAATACACCATAAGAGGTGATGTTCTTAACAGTACCCTCGAGTACCTGACCCTTCTCAAGTTTAGAGATGATGTCCTTCTTCTGTGCCTCAAGCTCGGCCTCGATAAGAGCCTTGTGAGAAACAACCACATTGCGGAACTCCTGATTGATCTTGACAATCTTGAACTCCATGGTCTTGCCTACGAATACATCGTAGTCGCGTATTGGATGAACGTCAATCTGGCTACCGGGCAAGAATGCTTCGATTCCGAATACATCAACAATCATACCACCCTTAGTGCGGCACTTGATGTAGCCCTGAATAACCTCGTCGTTAGCGAGAGCCTCGTTAACACGGTCCCAGCTCTTGGCCAGGCGTGCCTTCTTGTGAGACAGAACCAACTGGCCCTTCTTGTCCTCCTGGTTCTCAACGTAAACTTCAACCTTGTCACCTACCTTGAGGTCGGGGTTGTAGCGGAATTCAGAAGCGGGAATGATACCATCGCTCTTGTAACCGATGTTAACGATAACCTCTTTCTTGTCAGCAGAGATTACGGTACCTTCTACTACCTGATGCTCTGTAACCTTGTTGAGGGTCTCGTCGTAAGCCTTCTGAATGTCGTCAATGTTTGAGCCTGCATTAGTGCCATTCTCAAACTCGTCCCAATTGAAGTCTGCCAACGGCTGTACGTTCTTAAAATCTGACATAAAATTAATAAATGAAATAAATAAAAAAGTTAGACATTATGTTAATTAACTCGATGATAAGGTGAGTAAACACCAAATCGGTTGCAAAATTACTAATTTTCAATGTGAAACGGGGAACTATATCCGTTTATTTGTTCGCGATTTTGGTTTTTTTAACAATGATGGTGCCGATGATGGCCATGATGGTCTCCGAAACAGGAGGGTTGGCCATTGGTCAGACTGCCTTGATGGGGCAAAAGTGGCTTGTATCAGCCGATTCCCAAGAGTTCAATCTCGAAGATGAGGGTAGAACCGCCAGGGATTCCGGGTTGGGAGAATTTGCCGTAGCCCATCTCTGCCGGGATGTACAGTTCCCACTTGTCGCCGACGACCATCTGCTGCAGTGCCACAATCCAACCGTCTATTAGGTCGCAGAGCCTGATGGCCAGTGGCGTGCCGCCATAACTCGAGTCGAAGGTATGACCGTCGATGGTGGAGCCGCGGTAGTGGGCTGTGATGATACTTCTGGGTGAAGGATGGGTAGTGCCTTCTCCGCTGTGGATGATGCGATAGTACACACCGCGCGGCAGCTGGAGTACGCCTTCTTCGCGGGCTTTGTCTTCCAGCCATGCCTTGTTTTTCTCTATGTATGCTCTCTTTGCCATAATGAATGTTTTTTCGACTGCAAAGGTATACATAATAACAATCATATTGGCATAAAAGTCAAGAATAATAGTGGCTAAGGTGCTGAAGATGGCGGCTTTGCGATAGAGAATAAGGGCCACAGGTAGTTGGAGCTGCGCTGAAGGTGTGGGGGCGGAAGAGTGAAACGCCCGTCATATAAAATAAGGTGGAAATGAAGCGCCAAGTAGCAGGATAAGTGGTTTTTATGAATATTCTTGGTTATACTTTTGCCTGTTTTGGCGTTTCTTATTATTTTTGCATCATCATTAAGCAGATGTATAATCCTAATTTATAGTGAATTAATGAATATTTTAACCAAAGCCCTTGGATTTGATAGTGCCAAGGCAAGTGTGCGCACGGAGGTTGTGGCCGGCGCTACCACTTTTCTGACAATGAGCTACATCCTTGCTGTCAATCCTGCAATTCTGGCCACTACGGGTATGGACAAAGGCGCTCTCTTCACAGCCACAGCCCTCGCGGCGGCCATTTCCACCCTGTTGCTTGCGTTCATGGCCAAGTTGCCGTTTGCCCAAGCTCCAAGTATGGGTCTCAATGCCTTCTTTGCCTTTACCATGTGTCAGGCTATGCACCTGTCGTGGCAACAGTCGTTGGCGGCATTGGTTGTAGAGGGCGTAGTCTTCATCCTCATCACGTTTATGAACGTGCGTGAGAAGATTCTGGACAGCATCCCTCGCAACTTGCGCTACTCCATTTCGGCGGGAATAGGTATGTTTATAGCCTTTATCGGACTGAAAAACGCCGGCATCGTGGTGGCCAATCCCGACACCTTTGTGGCTTTGGGCAATTTCACCCCCGAAGCTATCCTGGGTATCGTGGCCATAGTGCTGAGCGGAGTGCTCACAGCCCGTAGAGTGAAGGGCGCTCTCTTCATCGCCATCATCATCGCTACTCTGGTAGGTTTGCCGATGGGCGTGACGGTGATGCCTGATGGGTGGCTGCCTGTGTCGGAGCCCCACTCGGTAGCGCCGATTTTCTGCCAGTTTGATTTTGATGGTTTCTTCAATATCAATATGCTGGTGGTCATCTTCTCGCTGCTTATCATCAATATCTTTGATACCGTGGGTACGCTTGTGGGCTTGGCGGAGAAGACTGGTGTGGTGCGCCCCGACGGCTCTATTCCTCGTGTGAAGGAAGCCATGCTCAGCGATGCCATCGGTACTACCTGTGGAGCCATGTTGGGTAGCAGTACCGTCACTACATATATCGAGAGTGCTTCGGGTATAGCCGAGGGCGGTCGCACGGGTCTCACCTCACTGGTTACCGGATTCCTGTTCATCGCAGCCCTCTTGCTGTCTCCGCTTTTCCTGCTCATTCCTTCGGCTGCCACAAGTGGTGCCCTGGTTATGGTGGGCGTGCTGATGATTGACTCGGTGAAGAAGATAGAACTCAATGATGTCACCGAGGCTTTCCCCTCGTTTATCACTATGATTACGATGGTGTTGTGTTATTCCATAGCCGATGGCATCTGCTTGGGCATCTTGAGCTATGTAGTGATGAAGGTATGTACTGGTAAGTTTAAGAATATAAGCGTCACGCTGGTGATACTCTCGCTCCTGTTTATCCTGAAGTTTGTAGTGGGATAGACAGAGGACGATATAAAAAAAGAAACATTGGTGGTTAGAATTGCCACCAATGTTTCTTTTTTTGTGTTTCGTTTTCTCCTCTCAGGCTCCTGCGCTCTTCGCGCATGATGTCGTGCCATGTCTTGTTGTAGTGTATCATCTGGTAAATCTGTCCCCAATCGGGCAGACCGCCGATGTTACGGTCGTCAATCCACATGTCTACTTTCAGCTTGCGGGAGAAGTGATTGTTCCATTCTTGTCTTTCTTCGGGATAGTCTTTGTTGATGGCGTAAAACTCAACGCCACGCTCGCGGCACCAGTTGACGGCTTCGTCGAGAAGCGCACCTTCGCGGACAGTCCACAGTATCAGTTTATGATGCTCCTTGATAAGCATCTTTAGCGTCTCTGTGGCAAACGGAAGTTCTTTGCCAATCTTCGGATACTCGTGGGTGACTATCGTTCCATCAAAATCTACGGCTATTGTCATAGTCTCTTATACCTATTATATATATACGCGCGTGAGGAGGCCGGCGGCGGACCCGCCAAGCACCTTAGTGCTTGACGGAGTCGTCGTTGGCGTCACCATAGTGACTCTTGCTGTAATTGCCATAAGAACCATATGAACCATACGAGCCCTTGCCATATCGGCCGTATCTGCCATAGTGTCCGTATTTGCCATACTTGCCATAGCCATAGTAGTAGCCATACTTCTTCTTGGTCATGTCTACGCCGTTGAGGACAATGGACATGTTAGGCAGCTTCTTGGTTTCCGAAAGTTCGTTGATGAGGTTGAAGCTCTCCTTGGCGGTATAGTCGGCGCGGCACATGTATACCGTGGCGTCGGCTACGCGGCCAATCTGAAGCGTATCGGTAACCAGACCCACAGGGGCGGTGTCGATAAGGATGTAATCATAGTGATCCTTCAGTTCGTTGATAATGTCGTCGAGGCTCTTGCGGGCTACCAATTCTGCGGGGTTGGGAGGAATGGGGCCAGCCATGAGCAGCTCCAGATTGCTGTTTACCTCTGAAGGCAGTATCTGCTTGCTGATGTCGGCCCAAGTGGGATGCTCCTTGACCAGAAGGTTGGTAATACCGTGTACCTTGTCATTAATCTCAAACAACTCGGCCAGTCGGGGCTTGCGGATGTCGAGTCCCACGAGCAGTACCTTCTTGCCCAGCAGTGCGAAACTGATGGCGAGGTTGGCGCAGTTGAAGGTCTTGCCTTCGCCCGAAGTGGTGGAGGTGAAGAGGATGACCTTCTCGTCTTCCTTCATCATAAACTGCAGGTTGGTACGCATCGAACGGAAAATTTCTTCCATCATATTGTTCTTGTTCTCGTGTACCACGATGTCGGCCTTGGTCTTGGCGCTATCGCTGGCCACAGCAACGTCGGCGATGATAGGCAGCTTGGTGAGCTTCTCCACGTCGTCGTGTCCCTCAATCTTGTAGCGCAACAGCTGGATAAGGAAGAGCAGACCGGCGGGAATACCGATACCCAATACAAAAGAGATGAGCAATATGATGCTACCCTTAGGACTGATTTTGCCCAATACCTCGGGAGTGTCGATGAGCTTGCCTTTGTCCACGGTTGATGCCAGAGAGATGGAGTTCTCTTCGCGCTTCTGCAGCAGCATCACATACAGGGCAGACTTCACTTCCTGCTGGCGGCCAATCTGTGTAAGGATGCGCTCCTGCTCTGGAGTCTCAGTCATCTTGCCAGAGTTGCGGTTCAACTCGCTCTCAATCTTGTTGAGCTGCATCTCGGCATTGAACTTGGCCTGGTTCATGGCCACGCTGATGCTGTGGCGGAGCTCGTCAAGCTGATTGGTAAGAGGGATGACGGTGGGCGAAGACTCAGAGGCGCCATTGAGCAGACGGCTGCGATTGAGAGAAATCTCATTGTATTTCGTGATGAGCGAGGTTACGGCTACATCGGCGATACCCACATTGGCAGGCAGCACGGCGTAGTCCTTGCTCGAATTCATAGTCTCGCGCAGGCTGTTGATAAGTTCAACCTGCATCTGGGCCTCAGACAACTTCTGCTGGTATTGGCTTGCGTTGAGTACGTTCTGGCTTGCATTGAGCTTGATGTCAACCAGCTGGTTGCGCTTCTTGTAGCTCTCCAGAGACCCTTCGGTGCTGCCCAGCTCGGCGTTGAGCTTTTCGATACGGTTGTTGATAAACTCCTCGGTACGGCGAGCCACCTCATTCTTGTCCTCATTGGCCTGGCGGTTGTAGACTACGGCCAGCTGGCGCAGATAGTCGGTAGCGCGCATAGGCACTTCGTCGTTGAGTGTGAGCTTGGCGATGGTGGTCGTCTTGGATGTGGGAGATACGTTGAGCGACTTCTGATACTTGTATGACATCATGTGGGGAGACACGATAACTGCCTTCATGATGTCGCCTTCGCGCATCTGGGGGCAGGCATTGCGTGAGAGGGTAATCACACCTACTTTGGTACCGAAGGTGGCTGGCAGGTTCTTGAATTTCTTGTCTATCTTGTATTCCACGCCCTTGGTACCCTCTACGAGAGGCTTGGTGTAGGTGCCTGTCACGTTGTACTGTCCATTCTCATACTTGATGGTCAGCTTCACGGGAGCCTTCAGCATCTCCAGGTGAGTGGGGTCTACATCCACATTGACGGGATTGTTGTGGTAGGCTATCTGTGCCTTAATCTTACCTTTTATATAATAGGTAGTGTAGAGCTTCAGGTCTCTTGCTGCCTGTTCGGCCAGCAGACGCGAGGTGATGATCTCCATTTCGTTGTCAAAACCGTCACTTGCCTCCATGAATCCCAGGTTGGCTGCCTGGGCAATGCGGCTGCCGGTGCGGCTGCGTGCATTGTTGTCATCATTCTTGATGAGCATCTTGGTGGTGGCTTGATAGACAGGTGTGGTGTAGCGCAGATATACGGCTGCGATTCCTACACAGATAATCACAGAAAGTAAGAACCATTTCCAATAGAGTACGGCTATCCGGATAACATCTTGATAGTTCAGCGAACTCTTTTCCTGGTCTCGAATTTCTTCGGGCATTCCATTTTTTACGTATTCCATTTTATTTAAGTTTTTATTTTGTCAATGATAAGAGATATTGTCCGTATTGGTTTTTGAGCATGGGCTTGGCCAGTTCTCTGAGCTGGTCAGCGTCTATCCATCCCTGCTTGTAGGCGATCTCTTCGAGACAAGCCACCTTGAGGCCCTGACGTTTCTCTATTACCTCGATGAAGGTACTGGCCTCGCTCAGACTGTCGTGGGTACCGGTGTCGAGCCAGGCGAATCCGCGCTGGAGGGTAAGCACCTTCAGCTGATGGCGGTTGAGATATTCCTGGTTGACGGTAGTAATCTCGAGCTCGCCGCGAGCACTGGGCTTGATGTTTTTGGCTATCTCTACCACGCTGTTGGGATAGAAGTATAGTCCCACAACGGCGTAATTGCTCTTGGGATGCTGTGGCTTTTCCTCGATGGAGAGGCAGTTGCCATCGGCGTCAAACTCAGCCACGCCATAGCGCTCTGGGTCGTTGACGTAATAACCGAAGACGGTAGCCATGCCGTCTTGCTCTACATTGGTGACACTCTGGTGGAGCAGGCCACTGAAGCCGGCTCCATAGAAGATGTTGTCGCCAAGGACGAGGCAGACGGAGTCATTGCCGATAAACTTCTCGCCGATGATGAAAGCCTGGGCCAGTCCGTCGGGGCTTGGCTGCTCGGCGTATTCAAACTTGACGCCCAGTTCGCTGCCGTCACCGAGCAGTCGGCGGAAGCCTGGGAGGTCGTAAGGGGTGGAGATGATGAGAATCTCGCGTATGCCAGCGAGCATCAGAGCCGAGATGGGGTAATATATCATCGGCTTGTCAAAGATAGGTATCAGCTGTTTGCTAATGCCTTTGGTTATGGGGTAGAGGCGAGTGCCTGAACCGCCAGCAAGTACTATACCTTTCACCTTGTTATTTCGTTTTAGATATTATTCTGTCTTCTCTTGCAGAAAGTGACTACCACTGTGCGATAGAGTATCCATAGGTCTAATCCTATTGACCAATGCTTGATGTACCATATGTCGTGTTTCACTCTCTCTGCCATTTGCCACACCTCGGGAGTTTCTCCGCTCAGTCCCAGCACCTGTGAATATCCCGTAATGCCGGGCTTGCAGCGATGACGGTCCATGTAGTTGTCTATCAACTGGGTGTATTTTCTGGTGTGGTAGAGCATGTGGGGGCGTGGGCCGATAATGCTCATGTCGCCCTTGATTACATTGATGAAATTGGGGATTTCGTCGATATGTGTGCGGCGCATGAAACTGCCAAAGGGGAATATGCGTGGATCATTGGCTGTGGCCTGAAGTGTGTCGCACTCGTCATTCAGACGCATGGTGCGAAACTTGTAGCATACAAATGTCTTGCCGTCAAGACCGGTGCGCTCCTGCTTGAACACTATGGGGCCGCGGCTCTGCATCTTGATGATTAGCGCGATGATGGGCAGGAAGGGTAGGGAGATGATACATACCAATAGACCAGCAAACAAGTCGAATGTACGCTTTATGGTTCTGTTGGACAGCATTAACAAGGGATTTTTCTGGTCCTCTGCTATTGCTTCAGTTTTAAGGGTGTTTTCGACTGTGCTTATATGTTGTGGCATGTTGTATGGTTTTTGTTTCTGCGGCATCGATTATGACCATTGTGCAGCTATGGCAATAGCATGGGCTTATATCGTGCGTAATCTATGCAAAGGTAATATAATAATTCGGATTTCTCCTTATTATAATTAAAAAAAATATTCATCGTCGGCCATTTTTTTTGATGGCAGGAAAAACCCATGGTGCGATTGCTTTTCTATCTGGTTGGTCTCATGCAACTTTAAGTTGTGCATTCGGTTCCCCTTATGAGTTTCACGGAGAGGCCATGGGAAGGCCAGCTCAGTGCCTGCCGCTGCGATACATTGGTATTA
>NZ_NPJL01000038.1:0-938 GCF_002251325.1 Prevotella sp. P4-67 | reverse complement strand
AACTGGATGCCGTTAATCTCCTCCGTCTTCCATCCTCTCAGAGCAAAGATGTCATTGTAGAGCGAACTGCATCGGTTGGCACGGATGTAGAAATGTTTGCAATGCTTCTCTATCTCACTGACGATTTCCTTCGAGCAGGAACCGCAGTCTGCCCTGAAGCGATTTACACGGATGTTCTGGGATTCCAGAAGAGCGAAGAATCTCTTATGGGTGTCTGCCTGATGAAAACGCACATTCGTGTTACCATCGCTGTTCTCGATATAGACTATCTTGTCACCGATAACATATACGCCAGGCCTGTAGCCGAGGAACTTTTTGTAGGTCGGTTTTGCATCATACTTCTCCGTTTCAAGGAACTGATGGTCAAAGTCAACATCGTATTCCTCAATTTCCTTCAACTCGCCTGTAGAAACCAAAGCGTTTATAAGCAATGTGTTGAGTTTGTCTGCAGTATTGAAATCATAGGTCTTGCCTTGGTCGGAAGTATAGGAGATGTTTTCCTGTGTCAGTTCCTTGATGGCTCTGAGGATGGTATCAGAGCTGCATGTACGAAGGGTAGGATGATACGAGAGATGGCGCATCAGTTGTGACGTTACATCTTCCACGCATGAGCCGCCACAGAAATAAACGCTCATCAGCGAACGGACTATCTCGCTGAACTGATATCCGAAGATACTGCTGCATCTCTGACCCAGTGTTGAGTCGATAACGGGTGAAAGCATGGAGTCAAATTTCTCCATGATTGAAAAAATTCCTCCAAAAGGTGTGAGTTTCTCAGATTTAATTTGTATTTTTGCCATGTCATATTAGAGTTTTGCTTGTTTTCTTTTTGCAACACTAAGATAAGTGAAAATTCTGACATGGCAAAATCCTGGGCAACTTTTTGTTGCTCAGGAACTTATAAATAAAGTTAAATTATAGTGTTGCGGAATTAAGGA
>NZ_NPJL01000037.1:0-400 GCF_002251325.1 Prevotella sp. P4-67 | reverse complement strand
ATCGTGCATAGTTACTTGAATTGAAATTTACAACAAGAAACAAAGGTAACTAAAAGGGCTGAATTCCAAGCGAGGAATCCAGCCCTAATTTTTATATGCTCAAAAAAAGTTTTAGCGGACAGCAATAGTTTCGAATGGTTACGCTTGTTTCGAATGGTTACGCTTGTTTCGAATGGTTACGCTTGTTTCGGATGATTACCAATAATCATCTTCTTCATTGCCCAAAATATGGCACATGTACCAACGAAAAAAGCCTCAGTCACTGTCGTGACCAAGGCTCTTCGTGAAAAAGGGCGGCTACCTACTCTCCCGCATTGCATTGCAGTACCATCGGCGCAAGTGGGCTTAACTTCTCTGTTCGGAATGGGAAGAGGTGGGACCCCACCGCAATAACCGCCTG
>NZ_NPJL01000036.1:0-2015 GCF_002251325.1 Prevotella sp. P4-67 | reverse complement strand
CATGTTGCCGTGTGGCCTCATGGAGTGTAGAGTCCAGGTCGTGGAGTTCAGGAAACATATAAAGGGCGGAGAGAATATCAAACACAAGGCCCGTATTGTCACCTATGTCGATCCTGCGAAGAAAAAGCCGAAAGTCATATCGTTGCTCACCAACGACATGACCATGGAGGTGGAAGACATCATCGACATATACCGCCAGAGATGGGAAATAGAGTTGCTGTTCAAGCAGTTGAAACAAAATTTCCCGCTTAAATACTTCTATGGGGAGAGCGCCAACGCCATCAAGATACAAATTTGGGTCACCCTGATAGCCAATCTCCTTCTGATGGTCATAAAGAAGCGCATCAAACGCTCTTGGAGCTTTTCTGGATTGGCATCAATGGTAAGAATCATGCTCATGTATTATGTGAACTGCTATACTTTTCTTGAGGAACCAGAAAAAGACTGGGCAAAAATGGTTCAGGAGGCTAAGGAAATACCTCCTGAACCAAGCCTTTTTGATTAGAGTGGGGGCTTACTTTTTGATAAAACAAGCTCGAAGTCCCATTTTCAGAGGACTTCGGGCGAGGGATTTGTACTCTTTAGAGTTTTAGCGGACAGCAATAATAGCTAATACTTACGACGGCGATCGAAAATGTCTATCTTTATATCCTTGATGATATAGTCTTTCAAGAGATTGGCCACACCATATGGAGTGATGTCATCGGGCTGGTTATAGCAAAAATCATCGTCATCGACAGTGTATGGAGGTACAAATGTCACTACGATACTTGCTGTATTTACCGCACACGCTGTGTCAGACCTTACGGGGGTGCATTCCATACTGCGTAGCCAGGCTCCGCATAGGTAGGTTTTCCCCTTTGGGTCTATATAGGGGGATGTGCCCTGCGACTCACAATCTTTCAGGGGCATTTCCCATATATACTGATTAATTAGCACCTCAAACTTCTTGCCGATAAAATAGCTGCGCTGGTCGTAGAAATTCTGTTTTAGAAAGGCTATTGTATCTCCTCGAAACTCTTTCAATGGGTGGTAGGTATAACTCTGTGCGCATACCTTAGACAGCCCTGCTATGAAGGCTATGAGCAATAATAACTTTTTCATTCTTGGCATATTTTAGTGATTATGTATTTTGCATTGGCTTTCTTGTAAGCCCCGTATGAAGTATAATGAGTTTCAATATCTCCACCGGCATCTTTCTCATTTTTAATTTTCGTAAGGCAAACACCAGTATCAAAATATTGTAAGATAGCGGCAAGTCGGAATAAGTTTTTATCTTCTCCTTTGTATTTGCTAAATGATTTCTTTTCCGTGTTAAAAAAATAGAGAATGTCTTGCAATGTTTCCTTCTATATTTGTATCTATTGTTGGAATATCTCCCCATGGACTATAAGGTTTTCCCCAATATCCTCCTCTATTGGGGTGTGGGGCTGTAACCTCGTATTCTGAAATTTCGAGTTCCCAGTTATCAGAGCTATCTGCGTCGGCAAATCTGGTCAGAGACGATTTGAGACCCTGATAGAGCCTCTTTGATGAGATTAGAATCCGACGATAGACATAGCAAAAATACAAATTAAATCTGAGGAACTCATTCCTTTTGGAGGAATATTTTCAATCATGGAGCAATTTGACTCCACATTGTCATCCGTAATCGACTCAACCCTCGGTCTAAGGTGTAGATCGTTCCATTTCATGGCACGTTTTCTCGCCATGACAGAGCTTAAGTAAACTTAGCTCTGCTCATCTGGCTTAACGAAAACGTTCGTTTCCATCAGAAAGACACGCTGAAGATGTTCTTTGAAAGATTTGAACAGAACGGTCTTACTATCAATTATTTCAGTTCTGATTGCGGGTCATGTTCCGAGGAAATCATAATATGCTACTTTAACCCAAATCGGTCATTAGGATTTCTCTGTGTCGTACGGCAAAGAGAAATCCTTTAATTTTTCCCATATAGATAAGAATGATTGTCGTGTTTTTAGTGATCTAGCCAAATATAGGATGTGCTTGTCTTT
>NZ_NPJL01000035.1:0-371 GCF_002251325.1 Prevotella sp. P4-67 | reverse complement strand
CTTTTTCTTCGCAGGATCGACATAGGTGACAATACGGGCCTTGTGTTTGATATTCTCTCCGCCCTTTATATGTTTCCTGAACTCCACGACCTGGACTCTACACTCCATGAGGCCACACGGCAACATGTACATTGTGTCAGAAAGAGTATCATATACAAGATTCTTCTTCATCTTTGTCACGTATGTGACGCCACGATTGGTCAGTTCCTCAAACCTGGCATAGTCTATGTAGGCCCTGTCCATGGCAATGATATCTCCATCGTTATAATTCGCGGGCTTCAGCATAAAGCTGTCATTGGTTGCGGCTGACGTGAACTTGATGTCAGACGGCACGAACTCGTTAGCGTGGATATTGGTGTGCACTTTTATGC